>CALGBT010000854.1 GCA_937884235.1 uncultured Pseudomonadota bacterium | reverse complement strand
AATCTGAATATCGGCTGGTCATTCTAGCGGGTAGCCGCCACCACTTCATCGGCCGCCAGCGTATCTATTTCCGTCGCAGAATATCCCACTTCCTTGAGCAGTTGCACCGTCTGCTGACCACGTTTGGCGATTGTCCCGCCCTCCGGCCGCTCCGTCGGGTAGGGGACCGGCGCACCAAGCACCTGCCGCCCATGGCCACCAGCATCGGTGGCGGTGCGCAGCGCGCCCCGACGCAGCAGTTCCGGATCGGCCAGCGCCTCGTGGAAACGCAGGGCCCCGGTGACGCAGGCGTCGTGATTGGCGAAGAACTCTACCCACTGGTCATAGGTGCGCTGGTAAAAGACGGACTCAAGCTTCGCCCGCAACTCGGGCTGTTTGGGACCGGAGTATTGATGAGGAATCAGCTCCTCAAGGGCCAGGGCCGTGCAGAGGTTGCGAAAAAAGTGCGCCTCCAACGCCCCGACTCCCAGGAGCCGTCCGTCTTTGGTGCGATATGCACCGTAGCAGGCCAACCCGCCGCCCACCAGCGACTGGCCGGCTTCGTAGGGCCAGCCGTTCTGGCGGAAAGTCAGCGAGGTGACGGCCAGGGAGAGAACGGTATCGGCCATGCTGATATCCAGATGTCGACCTTCCCCGGTGCGCTCGGCGTGCCGCACGGCGGCCATCAGAGAGATTGCGGCCATCATTGCTCCGGAGGTGTCAGCAAACTGCACTGCGGGAATGGTCGGGTCGGCATCCTCCGGCACCATCAGGTCAAGGATGCCGCTGCGGGCCAGGAAGTTGACGTCGTGCCCGCCCAGGTGCGCATTGGGGCCGTCCTGCCCGTAACTGGTGATGGAAGCGTAAACGATGGACGGTTTGACCCGCACGGCCGCTGCATAGTCGATGCCCAATCGTGCCATCGTCCCCGGTCGGAAACCCTCCACCACCGCATCGGCCAGGTGCAGCAACCGGAAGAAGACCTCACGCCCGGCCACGCTCTTCAAATTGAGGACCATCCGTTCCTTTCCCCGTTGGAGGGAGGGGAAAGCGGTGGCGGTGACATCGGTGGCTTCGCTGGGGGATTCGATGACGATGACCCGGGCCCCCAGGTCGGCCAGCAGCATGGTGCAGAAAGGACCCGGCATGAGCCGGGAGAGGTCGAGGATGGTCAGGCCACTGAGCATCGGTTAGACCCGCACCAGGACAGCTTCGCCCTGGCTCAGGCCACCACAGATGGTGGCCCCGCCCAGACCGCCGCCGCGGCGCTGCAGTTCGTAAACCAGAGTAGTCAGGATGCGTAGTCCGGAAGCTCCCACAGGGTGGCCGATGGCCACGGCACCGCCGTTGACGTTGGTCTTTTCGAGTAGGCCTTGCCAACGATCGATATCGCTATTGGCGAGGACCTTGGTGCTGACCAGAGGCATCGCGGCGAAGGCCTCGTTGATCTCGATGAGGGCGAGGTCGTCAAGCATTTCACCCGCTCGGGCAAGGACCGCGGTGAGGGCTGTGGCCGGTACCCAGGCGATGCCGGCGGCCGCCTCGGTGACGCCCGTCTCGGCGACGATGGTAGCCAGCGGCTCAAGTCGCAACTCTGCAGCCCGCGCCGCGGTCATGACCACTACGGCAGCTGCCCCGTCGTTGAGACCCGGGGCATTGCCGGCGGTAATGTCCTCGGTGCCGAAGATCCCCTTGAGTGAGCCGAGCTTCTCGGGGGTAGTATCGGGGCGCGGCTGTTCGTCCACCTCAACAACAATGGTTCGTCGTTGCTCTTCAACGATCACCGGTACCACTTCGGGCCGAAAGAGCTTTTCTTTCTGGGCCGCGGCCCAGCGCTGGTGTGAGCGGGCTGCGAAGCTATCCATCTCACCCCGGGTAACACCGTGTTTGCGGGCGCCGAGTTGGGCATCTACTGCGACTGGGGCGTAGCCTTTGTACTCAATGGGGAAGATGGGGTCCTGCAGCGTCACCGGGCCGGCCTTGACGCCACTGCGCAGCCCTCGGGCCAGATGGGGAATCCGGCTCATGGATTCAATGCCCACCACCAGTGCGGTCTTGAATTCGCCAGCCCGCATGCCCTGTACCGCCATGCGCAGGGCCGTCAGCGGCGAACAGCAGGCGGTATCGATGGTTTGAGAGAAGACGTCGATTCCCAGCCAGAGGCCCAGTTGGCGGGCCACCACCGATGGCGTGGCAAAGGAGGCCCCAAAGCAATTCCCCACGAAGATGCGTTCGATGACGTCACGAGATTCGGCAAGCCCGGCCTTTTCCAGCGCGCTGGTCGCCGCGGCCTCCGCCAGTTCCAGCGGGTCGAGGGCTGAGAGCGCCCCGAGATACTTGCCAAACGGCGTCCGTCGGGCAGCTACCAGTACAATCTCTTCGCCCATGAGAGAACCTCCAGCAACAGGTTGATTGTGACCCCATTCTAGTAGCGGCCGCGGCCGCTGTAAAGCATGCTGACAAACCATAATCCACCGCCTACTTGGTGAGAACAGGTCTTGACTTGTGCGCAGGGGGCA
>CALGBT010000853.1 GCA_937884235.1 uncultured Pseudomonadota bacterium | reverse complement strand
TGCCCCTCCCGTAATGGTCTTGAGGGCTTGTGCGGCGCGCAGAATCTCCGCCTCCAGTTGGGGCGGCAGAGGCACCGCAGAAACGGCCCGGCCAAACTCCTCAATACCATCCCAGGTGCGTTCCCCCCGCACCAATGAGCGCAGGACCTCCCGATAGGCTTCGCTGGTAATGACGAAGCTCCCTGGAACATGAAAGTTTTCGTGGATCAGGCGCTGCAGATTATGCCCTTTCCCACCCAACATCGAGCGCCCGAAACGGAGGTCCCCGGTGAGGGGAACGATGTAGCGAAACGGAGACATCAAACACTCCCGCAGCCATCCGTCGCAGCATAGCACAACCAGCGGCGTGTGCGTAGCCCTGGATTGCCCTGCAGGTCCGTGATAGAAGGGGCCGATGAGTATGGTGGAGAGCCTGTGAGAGGACACATTCAGTTAGCACTATTGAGCTTGACCGCCGGTCTGCTGTGGCTGACCAGCGGCAGCGCCGCAGCTCAACCCACGTCCGGCTGGGCCGAGCGCGCCCGGTGGCTATCGCTCTCCCTGGAACCGGCTCTCGTCTTCTCCGATTCCATAGGCAATGATGCCCGTGCCCTCACCGAGGGTTGCCGTGATCAGAAATCCAGGGCCCTGGTGGTCCTCCAGCATATTGCTGTTACCTTCACGGATTGCTCCGCCACGGACGAAGATGCGAGGTCTATGCCGCGCGGAGCCACGGCGGTTTACGAGCGTGGCTGCGGCACTGGCCGGGAGCGGTTGATTCTGGCGGTATCAATGCTGCGAGCTGCCGGCCTCCAGGCCTATCTGGCTGCGGCGACGTGCGCGCCGTGGACCGATTCCGATGCTCTGGGGATGGCGGACCAGTTGCTGCCCACCTGGCTGGTTCCCGGCGGAGATTATGTCCTTCTGGAGCCCACAACCTCCGGCGCAGCGGGGTTCGTGCCGCCACCCTGCCCGTGGGGTCAATGGGTGCCGCTGGCGCCGGCCGTTGCCAAGCCCAAACCGCTTCCCGCAGCCGCAGTTCCGTTGACGGTCAGTTCCATTGCCTTGACCCATAAAGGTGTTGTGCGCGGACCTTACGGCGAAGGCCTGACACCGGGCCTTCGCAAGCTCATCGACGCGGTGCTGCCCAGCCTCGAGTTGGCTCCCGAGATGGGCTGGCCACAGCAGTTCGTCCTGCGCGAGCACTGGGCACCGGGCCCCGGATGCGAAGGAAGTTTCCACCTCCGCCTGCAGAATCCGGGCGGCTTCCTCGCCGCCACCTTGCGGCACCATGACCACGGCACAACTCTGGCAGTGGACCTTCGTCTCATGGCGCCGTTGGCCACCAGAGGTGCACAACCCCACCTGGAGGCACTTGTCGCGGCGTTACGCTCGCTGCGCTGCCACCCCGATTTAGTTCCCACCGCCGGAGGAATGAGCTACCATGGGCGGACACAAGCGACCGCGTCCCACTCCTTGGGACGTGTTCCAACACTGCCACGGAGATAAGAGTGGGGGCCTTTGAAACTGTCTGGGGGAGTGTTGGCCCGGTGTTCATTCTGGTAGGTCTGGGGTGGTTCTTCGGTCGGCGCGGCAAGTTCGACGCTAAGCCGCTCCTGGACTGGGTTATCTACATCGCCATGCCGGCCCTCATCATTCACTCTCTATCCCGGGCCCCCATTGCCCCGTCACACCTGCTGGAAGTGGGATTTGGCAATATCTTCGTGGTCTTCGCAGTGGTGGGGATGGCGCGACTGTACGTCCGCCTCAAAGGCGACCGCGACCCAGAAGTGGTCGTCTGTTCCGCCTTCGCCAACGCCGCCAACATTCCACTACCGCTGGCTCTCTTTGCATTTGGTGAGGAGGGTCTTTCGCACCAGATCATTTACATGACCTGCAACGCGGTCCTGCTCTACACTGTGGGCGTCGCCCTGCTCTCTCCCGGCAAAACTGGCTGGCGCTTGGTCCTGCGCTTGCCCCTGGTCTATGCAACCTTAGGCGGACTGGCACTTTCCCTTACCGATACGTCATTGCCCATGCTTGTGGCACGGCCCATCGAGATGCTCGGGCAGACCTCCATCCCCCTGATGCTCTTCTCCCTGGGTTTCACTATCGGCGGCCGGGCGGAGATGCGGATCCGGGAGGTGGTTCCCATCGTCGCCTTGCGGATTCTGGGCGGCGGGCTTGCCGGGGTCTTGTACGTCTGGCTCATCGCCCCTGCCCCGGCGGTGCAAAGGGCGATACTACTAGGTGCGTTTATGCCGGCGGCGGTGCAATCATACGTGCTCAGCGCCAAGTTCTCGGGCAACCCCGCAAGGGCCGCCGCAGTCGTGTTGGTGTCCACCCTGCTGGCAGCG
>CALGBT010000852.1 GCA_937884235.1 uncultured Pseudomonadota bacterium | reverse complement strand
GGTGACGAGGAGAACATGCGCCAAGCGGCACTGTCCGCCAAGAGCCAGGCCGAGGCCAACGACGTGACGGTATTCAGCATTGGGATCAAGGGCGAATACGATGAGCAGAAAATCAAAGAACTCGCATCTAAGACCGACTACTTCGTGCTTGCCGAAAACGCAGCGGTGCTGATAAGCGTGTTCGAAACCGTCGCAGCGCGAGTGGCAGCCATAGCTGAAAGCAACTACGTTGTTGGTGTGTGCACGCCCATCGTCTTTGGTTCGCCCTCGCTGACTATCAGAATTGCAGTCGACGAAGCTGACATAAGCACAACAGTTGCTTACTCGACAGAGTCGTTGGAAGGTGATGTGGCATACTGCGATCCCGACCTAATCGCCGACCCTTGCGCCGGGAGCGTCTGTGGGATGGGTGCCATCCCGGGGTTCGAATGCGGAACCTGCAATGCTTGTGGAACCGAGTGCTGGGGTGGGCAGTGCATCTTCGTTGCCTGCAATGACAAAGAGTGCGGAGATGACGGCTGCGGCGGCTCCTGCGGGAGCTGCAGCGAGGGAGCCTCGTGCGAGAACGGCAAGTGCCAGTACCCATACTGGAAGGACCCGACCTCCGGCCTGACCTGGCAGGTCACGCCCACGGGCGAGACCATGAACTGGGCGGAAGCCAAGGCGCATTGCGAGGGTCTCTCACTGGACGGCGGAGGCTGGCATCTGCCCACCATCGGAGAGCTTCGCACTCTGATCCGGGGTTGTCCGGGCACTGTAGCTGGTGGGGCATGCGAAGTGACCGATTCTTGCCTGTCCTCTTCGTGTTGGGAGCAGGGAGCCTGCTATAGTTGTTCCGTAGACGATGGCCCTGCAGATGGTTGTTACTGGCCTGATGAGATGCAAGGAACATGCAGTTGGTACTGGTCGTCTTCGCCCGTGGAGGACGACGGCAGCTACGCGTGGTACGTCGACTTCTACTACGGCTACGTGAACTACCACTACTACGTCTACGTCGACAGGCACGTCCGGTGTGTGAGGTAGCGGCGTTTGGAGACCGTATTGTTGGTAATTTGAGTATTGGGGCATTTGGTAACTTTACCTGAGCGAAGCGAAGGTTGATTTTTTTGTGGGTGATCGCGCAGCATGGCAAAGTATGATCAGTTGCCGATCTACAGGAAAGGGCTGGAGTTGATCGTGTTCCTGGAGAATGCGGTGCGCGGGTTCTCGCGGTACCACAAGTACAGCATCGGCGAGCGTCTGCGTCAGACGTCGTGGGATGTGGTGACCCTGGTGGTCAGGGCGAACAACACGCCCGTGGCCGAGCGCCGGCGACGAGCTCCCTGGGCTGTCGATTGCCAAGCTGCGGACGAGACTGCCAGCGCGGTGGGATGAGCAGGTGACCAAACTGTCGTAGCGGCGCGGGCAGTCCGGCTGCCCCAGCGCACTCGTCTTGCCATCCGACCACGTCATACTGGCACACCAGTTGCATTAGCAGTCGGTGTTCCTGGGCGCACTGAGCGCTTCCAGGAACAGGATATCGGCCTCCCTCGTCGGTGGCCGGCATTAATAGGCAGGGTCGGTGAAACAGGACGGCTGTGCATGCCGTTTACATAGGGACGGGACCGTGTCGCTATTCTCTACACTCGCGCCCGATTGGGAGCGAAGGAGGAAACTATGAGAACATTTGGGTGTGCGACGCTGGTACTGCTGCTGCTTTCGACGGTGGCGTCCTGCGACTCTTCGGAGAACAAGAGTGTCGCGGATGTGGCAGACGTCAGCGCGGACGTGGCTGACACTGGGACGCACGAGACCGGGCCGGGTGCCTGCAACGGCCTCTCCCAGGAGGAGTGTGAGACTTCTGAAGTGTGTGAGCCGTATCTGGCTTGGACGAAGGAACTTGCCTGTGCCACCGGTGAACCCGCCGAGCCTCCGGCCTTCATGGGTTGCGGCATCCCGGAAGGGCGAGTGTGCTCCAGTAGCTGGACCTGGGCATACAGCACGGATGCTCCCGAGGACTGGCGCATGTTCATCAATGGGTGCCTGCCCGAGGGCTGGACGACGGGAGAGGGGGCCGACCTCGTCTGCGATGCTCAACCATGCGAAGGGCTGCCCCAGGCCGACTGCGAATCGACCTACCACTGCTTCCCGATCTTCGGTGCACCCCTGCTCGATGGCTGCACGAAGGGCGAGAGCGAGTACGCCGGTTGCTGGACCGCTGAGAAGCTCGAGGATGGGGAGGTCGTCGGATTCTCCTGTGCGACGGTTGGGACATGGGCGCATCCTGCCGACGCACCGGAGGAGTGGTACCGGTTCGTGGACTCCTGTGTGCCGGACGGCTGGGTGGTATCAGAGCAGCCGCCATGCGAGTAGTCAGCCGAGAAGTCACTATGGATGCCGGCCAGGGTGCTCTGGTGGCAATTTGACCTGGCAGATGTGCCGGGTTAGCGTTTGAGGCAGGAATTGCAGGTAATCAAAGTATGAGGTGGAACCGTGATGATAGGCCGATTTCGACTGTTGGTGATTCTTGTGGTACTGGCGACTTGCGGGGTGGCCCATGCCGGCGAGCCCTGCACTACGGACTGGGAGTGCCCCGGCTGGGGAGAGTGCATTCAGGGTGAATGCCACGACGAAGGCCCCGGAGTCCAAATCTGCGATTCGACTGGGCAGGAGGGAGACCCGTGCCCCGAGGGTTGCGAGTGTATCAATGATGGCTGCGTCTGCGAAGGTACTTCACTCGTGGGCTGCGCTACTGGAGCCGACTGCACCGCGCCCGAGGATTGCGTCAAGGGCGCATGCGTTGGGCATGAAGTGGGCGGGATCCATGCATCCTGCGATGCCGTGGATGAGTGCTTCGAGAAGCAGACCTGCGTGCGGCACCGATGTGAGGACAAGGTAGATTACTGCTCGTCGGACGACGACTGCCACGAGATGGAGAGCTGCGCGCTCGAATGCGTGCTCTACGAATATGGGCCGGGTGGGTCATTCGACGGTGCGACCTGCATCTCCGAACTGGGCAAGTGCGAGCTCGACTTGAGCAAGGTGGAGTTGAAGCCGGAATGCGATCCCTTCTGCGAGAAGATCGGACCGTGCTGGGAAGAGGAGGAAGAAGGGGAGATGCAGATGCACAGCGTTCCCGCTGACCCGAGCGAGGGCGGCAAGGAAGACACCATCACCGACGGGTCCGACATGGTCCTGGAGTGCAAGTACATGTGCTCTATTCTCCTTGCGGATCCTGCGCATCAGTCCTCGATGGACGCTGCCATTGCCTGCCTGGCGGACGTGGGAAGCGAGTGCGCCGACTTCGAATTGGCCTGCGAAAGTGAACTTGGAGCAGCGTTCGGGGGACAGTCCATGGGCGTGGGCGGCCCAGACGCGAACGCTTCTGTCGAGGACGTCGTGTCAGACGACTCCGCGCCCGAGACTACCGGCACTGGCAGTGGCGGGGGAGGCTCCTGCACGGCCGCACCGTCAGCCCCAGCGCCAACATCTGGCTTGTTGCTCCTACTCCTTGCGGCGTTGTTCTTTGTCGTCCGCAGGCAGCGGGAAGGGCAGTAGCCTCGCCTCCCCCTCGTTTTTCCAGCGACACTCGCATACCTTGTGTGTCTGCGAAAACGACA
>CALGBT010000851.1 GCA_937884235.1 uncultured Pseudomonadota bacterium | reverse complement strand
CTGCCTTCTTTTCTGCTGCCTTCTTTTCTGCTGCCTTCTTTTCTGCTGCCTTCTTCTCCGCTGCCTTCTTCTCCGCTGCCTTCTTCTCTGCTGCCTTCTTCTCCGCTGCCTTCTTCTCTTCTGCCTTTCGTAATTCCAGGTCAGTTCGCGCCTTCTGCTCGGCCGCCAGTTTCGCCTTTGCTTCCGCTTCTCTCTTCTGCGTCTCGGCGAGTTCCCGGACCAGCCGCTCTCTTTCCGCCTGGCTTTCCTTGCCTACTGCCTGCGCACCGGCTGGGACATCTGCACTTCCTGACTCACTCAGGGCATCAGCATTAGACCCTGTGCCAGGAACTTCCTCGGGAGGTGCACTTCGTAGCTCTGCTGCTATTGGCTCAGGAGTGTTCCCGGGGGTTATCACATCAGCGGTGGGAGGAGTCTCAGTCCTAGCATCGGTCATGCGACCAACTGCTTGCGACACGACGTCAGTTTGGGGTGTGTCACTCGCCTGAGGTGCGTGCTCCAAGATGTCCTGCCCGACGATTCTCGCTGGACTGGCACCGGCGGGTTCCGGGGGGATTGCCTCACCTGCACTGTCTGACACTGGCGCTTTTGTATTCTGTCCTCCCGCCCATGGTTGCCAGATGCCCAGACCACCGATGACTACGGCAACACCAACTGCGACGGCGATCCCGATGGAACGACTACGGTTTGGCAGGACCAAGGCACGAGTCCTTGGTCCTGCCTCAAGGCTGGTTTCCGCCGGTGCCGGGGCGGCTGCAGACTTCTCTCGAACCGAATCGATGTTCAGAGTGTCATCGATAGCGCCGCTCTCAGGGGAGTTGCCGTTCTTGGTGGGAGTCTTGCTGACCTGCTCCAGCGTCTCCTCGTCGAAAGCACTTACTCGCACCCCCTGTTCGGTGTTGGCCAGCGCGGTCACTGCCACGGTTTCTGGGGCAGCATCATGTGCAGCGAGGGCCGCTTCAAGCGATCTCCGGAATGCAATTGCCGACTCAAATCGCTTCTCCGGTTCCTTCATCAGCGCTTTCTGGAGGAAGAGATCGACACTCTTCGGTACTTCGATGTTGGGGTTCTTGACGAAGATCGGCACAGGCTTCTCTTTCGCATGCATCCACAACGTCTTCATCGTTGTGTCCGACTGGAACGGCGGCGAGCCGGTGAGCATCTCGTAGAGCACGATGGCCAGCGAATAGAGGTCGCTGGCCGGCACCACGGGATTGCCCATTGCCTGCTCCGGGCTCAAGTACTGCGGAGTGCCGATTATGGAGCCGGTCTTGGTGAAGCTATCCATGGAGGTGTCGCCAACAATCTTGGCGATACCGAAGTCCAGGACCTTCACATGCTCTTTGCCGCGGGCTGGAGTGACGAAGAGATTGTCTGGCTTGATGTCGCGGTGGAGGATATTGTGGGCGTGGGCTTCCTCGAGGGAATCGCAGGCCTGTAGGATGATGTTGACGGCTCGCTTATAGTCAAGGGGGGCCTCCATCTTGATGAGCTTCGACAGCGGCCGCCCGGAAAGCAGTTCCATGGTGTAGTAGAGCAACCCTTCGCTGGTTACTCCGAAATCGTGCAGGGTCACGGTGTGGGGGCTCTGGAGCGAGGAGGTGGCACGGGCTTCGTTCAAGAACCGCTTGACCGCGTTCTCATCCTGGACAACTTCTCGCCTTAGAACCTTCAAGGCCACGATACGTTTAATCAGGCACTGCTCAGCCTTGTAGACGATCCCCATGCCGCCACGGCCGATGCACTCCATCACCGTATAGCGCTTGTCCAGCACACGTCCGGTCAGGTCCCCGTCCACGAAGGAAACCAGGTTCGTTCCATCTGTCGGGCACTCGTCGAGTGCCTCCGGAAATTTCTCGAAACAGGATGGGCAATACTTTTCCATATGTGACCTGTCAGACTACGTTGAGCCACGTTACCATAGGTTGGTCAATACTAACGCACATGGGCGGCGATTGGAAGCGATTCGATGGACTTGGCGGGAACTCGCACAACTCGCTGGCTGCCCTGCCCTCAGGCTATCAGCACCCGTTTACGCAACTCCCCCACGAACCCCACCCGCAGCTCCCCGAGCAGGTCTGTGTCTGCGTGCCACATCTATGGCATGACTGGGTCGGAGTTTGCCGAAATCAACAATCTCCCTCTACACACGAGGTCCAGGCTCCCCAACTGCACCCTGAGCCTGAGCACCACCGCGATTGTGTGCCACATACTCCACAGTATTGCCATTGGCCCTTACCCGGGCAGCACTCTCCGCCGCCGGAGCAACTGGACCAGTTGCCCCATTGGCATTGGTTTGTGCAGGTTCCCTTCTTGGACGAGCAACACCCGCAGCTTGCACTGGTCGTCTGGCCTGGCGAGCAGACTCCCTGGTCATTGCAGGAGCCATATCCGCCCCATTCACACTGATCGGTGCACGTCCGAGACATGGTGCCGCAATTGCCGCAGGAGGCCTGTTCTTTACTCCCAGGCATACAAGTCTTCTCGTTCTCACAGGGGCCGTAGCCGTCCCACTCACATTGGTCGTTGCAGGTTCGAGTTTTCGTTCCACACATCCCGCAGACCGCGTCTTCTGTCGCTCCCGCTTCACACTCGGCATCCTCACCACCGCAGCTTTCGCAGAGCCCCTCCTTGCACAGCAAGGGAGGCTCACAGGTGCCACAGTCGCCGCCGCAGCCGTTGTCTCCGCACGCCTTGTTCTCGCAATCTGGCACGCAGACACATTCGCCGGACATGCATTGCCACTGAGGCTCTGCTGCGCAGGGAGTGCTGTCCGGGGCCGCCTCGTTGAGGCAGCCCGCCAGGGACTCGCAGGTGTCAATTGTGCAGGGATTCTCATCTTCGCAGTCAGGGGCATCGGGCGCCGTGCATTCTCCGTCGACGCAGGTCTCAAGGCCGTTGCAAAGGTCCCCGTCGTCACAATCGTCCGTTTCGTCCACTTCGCCGTTGCAGTTGTTGTCAACACCGTCGCAGGTCTCCACTGCCCCAGGACCAATGGCCGCATTACCATCGTTGCAGTCCATGGAGCTGAGAGCCGAATCTCCGTCGATGTCGTCGTCCCAGCGCTGGCAGCAGCGGAAGCCAACGTGTGTTGCCACTCCCCCGGCGAAGGCCGGTGCGATGGCGTCACATGTGGCAAGCTCCAGGGATGAATAGTAGCCGCCGGCCTGGCCTGCCTTGCCCTCTTCGAGAACGACCCATTCTGTAATGTTACCCGTGAGGTCTGCAATGCCATCGGCAGTTACGCAATCGGCAAAGGCCCCGCACACATCAGCGGCGCTGTTTTCGACATTGCAATTCCCGGCGACATACTCGGCACCGTAGGGATAGGGGTTCCCGGCTGCGCCCGCACACCCCCCTTGCCATTCCGCGGCCTTGCACAGCCTGGCACCTCGAGCAGCGCATGCCGCTGCGGCATCTTCAAAGGAGAGCTCCACCCAGGGCTCAGCACCTGACTCGCTGCACGCAACTCCGTCACAGTTGGAGGCCTCGAACTTGTCGATATAGTAGTCAGCCGAATGTACCATGCCGACGGGATCGACGCAGTAGTCGTCGACACCGTCGCAATCCTCATCCAGCCCGTTGCCGCAAATCTCTTCGCCTGTCTCGGGCAGAACGCAGAGCCCCTCAATACAAGTTGTTCCGCAGGGGCCTTCGGCCTGACACTCGCCGCAGCTCCCGCCGCAGCCATCGTCACCGCACTCCAGTCCTTCGCAGTCCGCGGTGCAGACTTCGGGCTCCTCATTAGTCTCCGCCGATACCTCCTCCAAAGCTACCTCAGGCTGACCGTCGAGAGTTGCCAGGTCCAGGGCCGCATCAGTGGGAATCGAGGCCAGGTCGCTGGTGTCCGTAGCCGCATCAATACCTTGCTGATCTCCCGTGTCGGGAACTCTCTCCGACAAGTCGGGAAGGTCTTTCCCGGCAGCGATGTCCGCCGGCTCCGAAGTCCCGGAACAGCCGGTCAGAAAGAAGGTAGTCAGCAACACGAGAGAGAGCCCGGTTGAGAACCGAATGCAACGCAACATCACCAACCTCCAGCTAAGAGACCATCAGGTTGAATCACCACAAAGTAGATACCATTGTATCCGTAACTTGGACTTCGCTGTTCTGGCAAGCAGAAACCACCCTCGGCCGCCTCTCAGGACGGCCGTAGGGGCCAATTTCGCGCCCTTGTGGTCTACTTGAGACCGACGGTACGGACGATGCGGAAGCCGGTGTCGTACCGTTTTTCGTTGGCCTTGATCTCTGCGCCGGCAGCGCTGGTGACATCTTTACATTCGTCGTTGAACGACCCGCCGCGCATCGGGACCTTGCTGTTGGGGACTACAACAAGGTCGGGGTCATCGTCCCAGGGCGAGACTATCTCCTGGAGATTGCCGAGGGTTTCGGTGAGGCCCCAGTTGTTGGGCTCCAGGGTTCCGGCCTCCACGGGACGGTCCATGGCCTGGCAGGTGCAGTTGAGGTATGGAGCCAGCG
>CALGBT010000850.1 GCA_937884235.1 uncultured Pseudomonadota bacterium | reverse complement strand
CTGTCCTTGACCCCGTCCAGGTTCAGGTCCTCACCCTCGTCAGCGGTCTTTTTGCCGTCCTTGTTCTTGTCCACCCAGCCGTCCACCAGGCCGTCACCGTCGGTGTCCTTGTTGAGGGGGTCGGTGACGGAGTTTGGATCGGTATCGCTGCCCGCCCCCAATTCAGTGCCGTCGCTAAGCTTGTCGCCATCGGTATCGGGGTCGAGGGGGTTGGTTTCCCCGTCATTCTTCTCAAAGCAGCCATCATGGTCCGCATCCTCGGAGCCGTCAAAGAGGCCATCGCCATCGGTATCAGGCAGGTGGGGGTTGGACTTGGAACCAGGGCAAGCGTCGAGCCCCGCCACCCCCGTCTCCAGCCCATCGCCCAGACCGTCATCGTCAGTGTCGGGGTTCAGAGGATCGGTTCCAAAGAGGTTGTATTCGGTGCCGTCGCTGAGCCCATCGCCGTCGGTATCGCTGTTGTTGGGCTCGGTACCCACCACGTTGATTTCAAAACCATCGTTGAGGTTGTCACCGTCGGTATCTTTCTGGGTGGGATTGGTTTCCAGAACGGGGTGCCACTTGCCGTTGGCATCTGCATCTTCCTCGCCGTCTCCCAGGCCGTCGCCGTCAGTATCGGGGTCGTTGGGATTGGTCCCCTTGGAGAAGGGGTTGGCCTGATTGTACTTGCCTTTGACCTCGATGAAATCGGTGAGTCCATCGTCGTCGGAATCGGTATCACACGGGTTGGTATCGTTCTTGGCTTCCTGGTTACCGACCCACCAGGTGTTCTGGTACTCCTTGAAATTGGTCAATCCGTCTTTGTCGTTGTCCAGGTTCTTGTCGCCGGCATCGAGGGGGTTCAAGGGACCTAGCGGGGCATCTCCGCAGGCCTCCTGGGTAGAATAGGTCCACTCCCACTTGTCATCCATGCCGTCGCCGTCGGTATCGAAGAGATTGGGGTCCGACTCGCCGACATCGACCTTGCCGTTTTTATTGACATCCTCGGTGCCATCGTTCAGGCCATCGTCGTCGGCATCAGTATCAACTGCGCCGGTAGTCGTGGCCGGGTCAGCATCGGCTTGGAACACTCCCATGTCTGTGGCATCGGGGTCCTTGGACGATTCCTGCGGGGCTTCGAGACCCGTCTCAAGGCCGTCTAGCAGCCCGTCCTTATCGGTATCGGCCAATGACGGATCGGTGCCACCAGTGAGCCCATCTTCGGTCTGCACACCGCCCTCGTTGCCATCGAGGATGCCATCATCGTCGGTATCTGCGTCCAGGGGATCGGTGGCGAAACCATCCGTGAGGGGGAGATGATCTTCGGCATCGTCCAGGTTGTCCCCATCAGTATCAGCATCGGTGGGGTCGGTTTTGGAGACCACGGCTTCATATTGGTCGGAGAGACCATCCCCATCAATGTCGCTGGCGAAATCAGCGTCATCGGTCGCGTCGGTGCCATCAAAGATCTCCGAGACGTCCAACACGCCATCGCCGTCGGTGTCGGGAATGCAAGGGTCTGATCCGGCGCCGGCCGCAGCCTCGTCACCGTCGTCCAAGCCATCCTTGTCAGAGTCCGCCAGGTTGGGGTCGAGGCAGTCATAGAGGGTCATGCGCAGAATGTGTTCTTCACCATCGGAGAGGCCATCGCCGTCGGAGTCCTGAACGAAGGGGTCGGTGTGGTAGACCAGCGTTTCCCAACCGTCGGGGAGTCCATCGCCGTCGGAATCGGGGTCCACGGGGTCGGTTTCACCATCTTCGGGTTCCCAGACGCCGTCGCCGTCCGCATCCTCTTCACCATCGGACAGCCAGTCACCGTCAGTATCAGGGGCGAAGGGGTTGGTCCCCAGCTGCGCTTCGTAGTAATTGGTGATACCGTCGTTGTCCGAATCCATGAGGTCATCGGCGGCATCTAGCGGGTTGGTCTTGTCTACCAGCACCTCTTCGCCGTCCCAGACTCCCCCGAGGTCGGAATCGCCCACCAGCGGCAGGTAACCCTTGACCACTTCGATGTAATCGGTGAGACCGTCGAAATCACTATCTGCTGCGGTGGGATTGGTACCCAGGTCAATTTCCTCGCCATCCATGAGGAAATCCCCGTCGGTGTCCATCATGGTGGGGTCGAGGTCGTACTCGCTGTCTAACTCGGCCTTGTCGGTGAGGCCATCACCATCACTGTCTTCCCGCGTCGGGTCGGTGCCCAGGTCTTGCTCTGCCAGGTTGGAGAGTCCGTCGGCATCGGGGTCACCCGTGCCATCTTCCTGGGCCAAGGAGACGAAGAATGAGAGTTCCCACTCGTCCTGCAACCCATCGCCATCACTATCGGCCGCCCAGGCCGTGGCCGGTGCTGCAACCCACAGCAGCAGCACCAGAATTCGAACTAGCCTGCACATGCAATATCTTCCTTCGGCCAATGGCCGCGCGGAACTCGTCACCCGAAGCCTACACCGCCCCGTGCGCGTAACACTACCCCAAGAACCGCAACATGGCAAAAGACCAGCGCGGGCGCAGGGAGGCGCAGGGCGCGCCCGTGCGAGGATGCTAGACCTTGCTCAGAGCCTTCTTGTTCTCGACGTGGTCCATGGCGGTATCGTAGGTGATTACGCCCTCGTGGTAGAGCCTGACGACGCAAGCATCCATGGTGCACATCCCCATCTGCCCCGCCGCCTGCATGGTGCTCTGCAACTGCTGAACCTTCTGCTCACGAACAATATTCTTGACCGCAGGGGTATTGAGCAGCACTTCGTAGGCCAGAACTCGGCCCGTCCCGTCGACATTAGGCAACAGCCGCTGAGAAACGATGGCTTGCAGACAAGCAGCCAGCTGCACACGGATCTGGGTCTGTTGATGGGCCGGGAAGACATCGATGATGCGGTCCACCGTCTGGGCCGCGTTGACGGTATGCAGGGTGGCCATGACCAGGTGGCCGGTCTCCGCCGCGGTAATGGCGGTCTGGATGGTATCGAGAGAGCGCATTTCGCCCACCACCACCACGTCCGGGTCCTGGCGCAGCACGTGAATCAAGGCCGTGGAGAATGAAGGTGTGTCGGAGTGCAATTCCTGCTGCACGATGATACTGCGCTTGTTCTTGTGCACGTACTCGATGGGGTCTTCGATGGTGACGATCTTGCAGGCCCGTTCCCGGTTGATGAAGTCGACCATGGCCGTCAGGGTGGTGGTCTTCCCAGCCCCCGTCGGACCGGTGACCAGAATCAAGCCATTGGGATGACGACAGATGGTCTCAAGTACCGGCGGTGTCCCCAGCTCTTCAAGACTTGGCATCCCCAGAGTGGAGAGCCGGATGGCCACACCGATACGGCCCATGTTGAAAAAGGCCTCGACGCGAAAGCGTCCGAGTTCCGGCAAGAAGAAGGAGAAGCCCAGGTGGCGCTGTGCGTGAAGCTCCGCCAACTGTTCCTGAGAGAGCAGGCTCTTGGCCAGCTCCTCGGTATCGGCCAGGACATTGCCGGTAAGGTTGAGGGGCGAGACTTGCCCGTTGATTCTAAGTACCGGCGGCGCACCGGGAATCAAATGCAGGTCTGACGCGCCCCTTTCACTGGCGAATTTGAGCAGGGACTGCACCTGGCCCATGGGAATCTCCTTCAGCACGTGTCGGCTCCAACTGTACAGGGGGAGCGCCCGCATAGCGATATAAAACATCCCGGCGGGGCACCAGAGCTTCGGGGATAACGAGGCTCTGATAGAGGCGCGTCTCCCCGGCGGCATCGCCAAAGACACGCGGCAACACAAGATAATGGCCCTTGGGCACCGTTGCGGAAAAGGACGGCGGCGTGACTCCCGCCGCCAGCGGTCGGATACCCGGCCGCTCCTCGCCGTTGACCTTGAGGGTCGCAGTGTCCCACTGGACATAGTCCCCGGGGCCACCCAGCACAATGTTGATCTGCCGAGCTCGCGTGAAGACGAGATCACCGATCTCGGGGTCACGGGAAACGTACGACTGGCGGTCAAACTGCAGTGCCGCCCCCTCGGGGAAAGGTCCCAGGGGAGCGGCGATGGTGATCTCGTAGATGCGCCAGAATCCATTAAGTCGCTCCGCCACCGGCGTCAACAAGAGGAGCAACGCACTGACCAGAGCCAGACCCAGAAGAAAGCGCTGCCAGGCGGTCGAACGGGGCAACCGCAGGGCACAATCAAAGAGCGCCCAGCCACCCAGCATGCAGTAGAACCCAATGGTCCAGGTGCCAGTGGCGGTGTACAGGTAGCGAGTCATCACCAGCCCCAGCACCACCGCCACTGCCGTCGTCGGCAGACCCTTTCGAAACTGGCGCAGGTAGAGGTGTCCGGCCCCCGGCAGCACTGCGGAGAGCAGGCCGGCCAGCACCGGCGAGTCGCGCCAGACTGGCACCGTCGGGTCGGGATTGATGAACCGGCGGAGCCAGCGCAGCCCGGACAGGGTCCGGGCGCGTCGGCGGCGGGCCCGGTCAGCAACTTCGGGTTCTGCCTGACGAATCGGTCGGCGGCTGAACCGCCTCCATATCTGCTGCCAGGGAGTTGACCGGGGGGGTAGAAAGAACTCCCCGGCCGGGGCCTCCAGGCGGGCACCGCAACTGCCGCACTCCCGCGGTCCGGGCATGTTGTGGAACTGGCAGACGGGACATTGCATGAGCTACCGGTACTGCTTCTGGTCGACGTGGGCTTCCACCTCCCCATCCACGGCAGCCTCGAAGAACTCGTCGGTCTGCTGCGCCGACTTGAGCTTTCCCAGGGCGCGCACAAAGGCCTCCATCACCTTTTTGCAGGCCGCCCCCTTGATACCGTGAGTCTCCAGGTTGACTTCGCCGTCGGCACCAATGGTGATCTCTATTTCTTCCCCACTCATAGACTATTACCTCCTGAAGATCCGCTTGAGCACCGTGGCCAACCCACCCCGTCCCTGGACCACCAGGAGTGCTTCCCGGTAGGCCCGACGCGTCGGTGCCTTGCTCACCGCCTGCTCCAATGCCTGCACCGCCTGGTCCCGCATCCCCAGGGCTCCATAGCACTGGCCCAGGAGGTACCACGAATAGGAAATCGCCGGGCGCGCCGCGGTCAACTCCTGAAGCACCTTAAGACCCCTCGAATAGCGCTTGGTCTCGGTGTAGAAAGAGGCGACTTGCAGGAGGACACCCGGGTCCTTCCCTCCCAGCTCCAGCGCCTTGTCCATGCAACGGGCAGCGGGCTCGGGACGCGACGTCCCATGGACCCAACCCCGCGCCAGCCAAACGTCCGGGGAGTTACCCAGACGCAAGGCATCGTCGCTGATGGTCTGGGCCTCGCCGGTAGCCCCGGTCCGGGCCACGGCAACCGCCTTCCAGGCACGCACCGGGCCCGAGCGGGGAAGATACTCCGCAGCCTTCTCGGCCCACAAAATCGCCTCGTCATTGTCGCCCACCGCCACCAGACAGCGCAGCTGCCCGACCCAGGCTCCTTCGTGGTGCGGATTGTGACTGAGGGCCCGGGCATAGAGCCGCAGAGCACCATCGTGCTCGCCGTTCCATTCCAGATCACCAGCCTTGCGCACGTACTCTTCAGCGTCGAAGGTCCGCTCTGTGCGAGCTACGCCCTCGCCGGCCGAATCCAACTCCAAATGGCCAAATCGGTCCTGGTCGCCCATGCTTCTCAGCCTCGCCGCAAGCGGATGCGAAGTCCACCCTGGTCATCCACTTGCTCTGTCACCAGCTCATAGCCCATCTCCTGCGCCTGGGCCATGACCCGATGGTATGAGTAGATCTGCACAACCTTCTGCGCCGCCTGCTCGCCGATCTGCTTCAATTCGGCATCACTACGGCCCTCGCCGTCCACATGCACAACGCAGCGGCCGTGGGCGTTCACGCTAAACCGCAGGGTCACGCCGTCCCGCACCACGGTCAAAGACTGCCCGGCCCCGAGCTCCTCACCAATAACCTCGGAATTCCTCACTTCCACCGTGGTTCCGGTTCTGGCCGACACGCCGACAACATTCCCCTCAATCACGGCAGCCTCCCCGTGGACCTTGAAGCCGAGGGCACCGGCCGCCCCCAACAGAGCCGGGAGAATAGTAGGCCAGGAGGTCACTACTACCGGAATTATCACGCATGAGACGGACATAGGTTCCTCCCTGACTAGAACTCAATGCGGCGTTTCAACGATTCATCGGCCATGTCGGCCTCGGCCACCGGCGTTGCCCGACGGGCCCTCGTCCCGGCCCAGGCCCGCAGGCGGTCGATATCCTCCTGCATCGTCCGGGAGAGCGGCACCGTCTCTTCCAGGGCCACCATCAGGCCCTCTGTGGACAGCTCGCCACCAGCATAGAAGGCGTCGTAGAGACCCGAGATTACCGCCTGCTCCAACTCAGCACCGGAGAAACCGTGCCCCGCCTTGACCAGACGCGGCAAATCAAACTTAGCGGCGTCACGCTTGCGCTTGGTGATATGAATCCGGAGGATCTCGTGCCGCTCCTCGTCATTTGGCAGATCGACGAAGAAGATCTCGTCGAGACGACCTTTGCGAAGCAATTCCGCCGGCAGATTGGAAATGTCGTTGGCAGTGGCCAGGACAAAGACCGGCGACTGCTTCTCGGAGAGCCAGGTCAGAAAAGTCCCGAACACACGGGAACTGGTGCCGGCATCGGAGCCACCGCCGCCGGAGACGCCGGCAAAAGCCTTGTCAATTTCGTCCACCCAGAGGACCGCCGGGGCAACGGACTCGGCCACTTGAATGGCCCGGCGCATGTTCTCCTCAGATGACCCCACCAGCGATCCGAACATCTTGCCGATGTCGAAGCGCAGCAAAGGCATCTTCCAGTAGCTGGCGGCGGCTTTGGCGCAAAGGCTCTTGCCGCATCCCTGAACGCCCAGCAACATGATCCCTTTGGGAGCGGGCAGGCCAAACTGCTCGGCCTCGTCACTAAAGGCCCGGGCCCGCTTGGCCAACCAGTCCTTGAGCGCTTCCAGCCCACCGACCTCGCCAAAGTCCTCACTGGCGTCGTAGTACTCAAGCAGCCCCGACTTGCGGATGATCTGTTGCTTCTCGGCGAAGATGGCCGAGACGTCATTACTGTCGAGAACGCCATCGGCAACGATGGTCTTGGCGAAAACATTTTCCGCCTCGCTCAGCGTCAACCCCATGGCCGCCTTGATCACCTTCTCGCGGGAAGACTCATCGACCCGCACAGTGACATTGGGATTGTCCCGCACCTCGCGGATAATGCGCTCCAGCAGCTCAGCGAATTCCTCGGGACCGGGCAACTCCAGGGGGATTACCGTAATGTCCTTCTCCAACTCCACCGGCAATTCCAGCACCGGCGAAACGATGACCAACGTCTTGTAGCTGTTCTTGATGGCCTGGGAGACCTCCCGCAGCTTGCGGATGACGGCGAAATTATTCTTGGTGAGGAAGGGATGGAAGTCCTTGAAGAGGAAGATGGCGGACTCGTTGGAGACCAGCACATGGTCCAGAGCCGCAGCCGGGTCCCGGGTCGAGCTGCTCTTGGCCTTGGACGGATCCGGCGGCGCCCCAATGGCCTGGATGCCCTGGGTGTAGCTCCAGGTGTAGACCTTCTTGGAGCGCCGACTGGCGATGTGCGACATCAACCGGTCGACCTTGCGCTCCTCCCACGAAACAATGTAGAGGATGGGATAGCGGGCCCGAATGAGGGTCTCAAGTTCCAGAATCTGCTCTTGCAGGCGACTCTTGCTCACGGTATCTCCTCCTCGCATGCTGCGCACAGCCCTGCAGCCAGAGCCTGGGCCGCAGGCCCCATCGTCGGCAGGCAGATGGCACCGGCGGCATCGATGACAACATCCACGAGCTCCGGTCCGGTGCCGTGGCCCTTCATGGCGGGGATCTGCGCTCCCACCGCCTCCCAGCATAACCCACTCCGGGTAGCCTGCGCTAGCGCCGCGTGCCGCTCGTCGAGGGTGAGAGTGCGCTGTAACTCGGGAACCTGAGGCCGGGGGGGAGGGACAAAACCAAGCAGCAGAGTGACAGGTACCAAAGGCAGCTCTCGCACCAGCCAGTCCAACGTCGGCCGCAGACAGCAATCCAGATGGCCCGGCATCACCAGGTGCCTGACTCTCAGCGGAATCCCAGCCTCATACATGGCGACCAGCCGCTCCCGCATTGGCCCCAAATAGTCGGAACCGCACCCCAGCCGCGCGGCGCACTGGTCGCGCCCAAACTTCAGGCTGACAATTACCAGCTTGAAGGCCGCAAGTAATTCGGCCTGCAGGTGCAGGGGCTGGTCAAGGGAGGTATTGAGCACCAGCGGGAGGTCACCCGCGGCCGGCAGTGCCGACTCGATCTCCGCCAGCCGCCAACCCGGTTCCCCGCCAGTGAACTGGATGGTGCAGCATTGCCACTCCCGGGCCCGCCGGAAGTGGTGGGCCAGCGATTCCCTGCTGAGCTCTTCCCCGGCAAAAGCCTCCCAGTCACCGCGAGCGTGGCAGAAGAGACACCCCCGCCGGCACCCGTCCAGCCCGATCATATAGGCCGGGGCAAGCCCGGTCTCTTCGCTCAGGCTTTGCCAGGCAGCGTAGATACGAGGGGGGGCACTAACAGTGGCCGTGGTTCCCGAAACGCTCACTAGGGCCTCGCACTATAGGTCCATGGCACCCGGCCCTAAGAGGCAGCGCACCGACTCAGAAGGGACGCTGGTGGGCGGCACAGGTTCCCAACCATCCAGGAGGAATCGCACAGGGACTTTGATGAGCTGGCCCGGAGCCGGAACTTGGGTGCCGCGTAGAGCGTCGCGAACGCAGTTCAGAGGCGGCGGCGAGACTTCGGCCGGCAGGGACGTGCTGAGACCGGAGAGCCGC
The DNA here is from genome assembly GCA_937884235.1 of uncultured Pseudomonadota bacterium. GTDB lineage: Bacteria > Myxococcota_A > UBA9042 > CAIXZC01 > CAIXZC01 > CALGBT01. The sequence goes on along the minus strand of CALGBT010000850.1, from coordinate 5,270 downwards.
GTGGGAGAGCCATGGCGATCCCAGGTCATCACCACATCGACGGTGACCACCGGGTTGATGGGACGACCATACTTCGGGGCTGAAGAGGCAGCCCGCTGAGCGGCCAGATAGCATCCCAAGAAATCACCCTGCTGCGCCCGTTGTTTGAGAAACCCGCAGATGGCCGTGGCTTCATCAGGTGGGAGTTTGTGCAATGGTGTCGCACAAGCGAACAGGAGAGGGATGAGCAGCCCGAGGACGGCTCGACGCATTAGCTTCTCCGCCGAGCCCGCAAGACCACCAGTCCCAGTAGCCCCGCCAGGAGCAGCAACAGCGTAGCCGGGCCTGGCAACGGCGCAATCCCGCAACCCGAGGACTTACTGCCACCACCGCCCTCACCGTCAGGAAGGGAGACTACATCACCCGGCGTGACCTCGACGATGCCCTCCAAATCGGGGTCCGCTTCCAGAACTGCACAGGCCGAGAACCAACCCTCGCCCTCGCGGTAGAGTTCGATATCATCCACAAAGACTTGCCACTTATAGGGGTAGACGTCCTTGGTCGAGACCACGAAGACGAAACCGATCTCGCTGAAGTCCTTGCCGGTAACCTCTTCGGTCCACTCCCCCGGCTTCTGCAAGGTGTAGTCCTTCACCGGCTTGTTGTCCAACAGCATGCCAAAGCGATAGAAGGGGCCTTCAAATGTGTGATGCCAACGGTAGCGAATGCCCTGGAATTTGCCGTCAAGGAAGCGATGGACCAGGAGGGAACCCTGAGCCACCTGCTCCGACATGCCCCACCATTTCTGATTCTCGAATACCAGGCCGCATCCCGATTCCGCACGACCATCCTTGATGCCTGCGAAGAAGGGGCTTGGAGTGGTCCACCAGCCGCCCCGCTTGACGCTGACATTGCTCACTTCGAAGAGACCGTCCGACTGGTCGATGGAGCACCCGTTCTGGGCGGTCATAGCGAGGCCGAAGGTCGTGCCTGTGCGCTTCACCGTGAAGGGGCCAAAATAGTCGCCGAAGCTCACCGTCTCCGCCGGTACGTCGTCAATGGTGAGGAAGCCCTGGTAGCATTCGCCGGGGAGCGAGTAATGCAACATGCCCCGGACCTCCTCGATGGGAGGTGCCGGCCAGGTGGTAGTGCTCGTGACCGCCCCAAAAGGAACGAAATCCGAGGCCGCCGTCGAAATGCGGAAGGCCAATCCGGCATCGGTGCCAAAGGGCAGCTCCGCCGCCAACCCCCAGACCCGCTCGCCCACCACCTCCCAGGGAGTCATGGTCTCCTCAAAGTTGCGGAAGATACGGATCCCGTCCAGTACCCGCTGCCAGCCGGCCCCCATCTCTTTGCCGGCCCCACAGTTGGCCCGGACCTCGATGGAGTCTGCCTCGATTCCTTCAATGGCGCATTTTCCGGCCACCAGGCAATCGGCCAGAGGAACAGGGTCCCCGTCCCCGACTCGCACCGAGATGACCGGCTCACCCTCACCGGGCTTCGCCGACTCCAGGACCACCCCTTCGAAGGGGTGGGCGAAGTGACGCTTTGCCGCGGCATACCCCACACAGGATTCCTCCCCGGCACGCGCAGCAAACGTCAGCCGGTCTTCAGCCTCAACGCCCCAAATCAGACCGGCAGCATCGCCGGAATAGCCAAAGCGCCACCCCCGGGCACCAAAGGAGAGGTCACGCAGGGAGCAGACTCGCTCGGAGCCATCGTCGGCCATTTCCAGGGCCGCCAGCGTCACGGCCACATCGCTGCCGTCGGCCTCCCAGTTGAAGGGCGTGCATGGGCCTTCGCCGAAAAGCTGGGCGACGGACTCACCGGCAACGCTGACATTGGCGCCGTAGAGGCTGGGCAGGAGGGAGCCACAGAGATCGCCGGAAACCTGCACAAAGGAGTTGAGACTGATATCGGCGCTGGCGGTGAGAGTGCCCGCCACCGGATATGAGAGCCCCCCGGGGTGCCTGATCTGCAAGTCCGTCCAGTCGCCGTCCCCGTTGGCGGGAACGATATCCAGGCCGGCGGCCTCCACGAAATTCAGCGTCCAGATGCCTCGCTTCTCGGTGCCGGTCTGGCAGAGCACCTGCTTGCCAGAACCCTTGATTGCCATGTTTTCGAGGTTCTTGTCGTCCATGCCGATGATCTCGAGGGTGTGCAGCTTGCCATCCTTCCAACTCCCGTCCAGGTCCAGGTGGAAACCGTGGCCGTTCTTTTTGCCGTGAGGACCGTTGGCCGTTACCTCCTGGATCTTCTCGCCATCCCGCTTGATGTGGATAGCGATGGCATTGTCCACGTCGGGGTCCAGGGCCCAACCGGACATCTCACGACAGGTGAAGACCTCAATGTCCCCCTCAGGCGGATCGTTGCAGATGCCACAGTCGGGCTCGCAAGAGGCACAATCTTCGCCGAAGTCACACTTCCCGTTGGGGCAGCAGTTGCCACAATCCTGCGAGCAGGAGGAGCAGTTCTCACCGTTGTCGCACTTGCCGTTGCCGCAGCAGTCGCCACAATCTTTGGAGCAGGAGCCGCAGTTCTCACCGTTGTCACACTTGCCGTTGCCGCAACAATTGCCGCAGTCCTTGGAGCAGGAGGAGCAGTTCTCGCCGTTGTCACACTTGCCGTTGCCACAACATTTGCCGCAATCCTTGTCGCAGGAGTTGCAGTTCTCGCCGTTGTTGCAGCTGCCATCGCCACAGTACGGACCGGCACCACCCTTCTTGGTAATGAAGCCGCCACTGTAGTAGCTGGCCTGATAACCGGAATCAGCGAAGCCGTTGATGCAGTAGGAACAACCGGGCCAGCACGCCGCGCCCTCGCAGCAACTCTGTTCATGCACCGTAATGGAGCCGCCATTGACCTTGGTGACCCAGGCAACGTGGCCGTAGGTGCCCGAATCTCGGCAACCGATACTGTTGACCTGGGGGGAGCCGTGGACTTCATAGTCGGGATGGGAGTTGGCATTGCCCGCCCAGAACTTGGCGTGGCTCCAACCCGGGAGGCCCTTGCCCCAACCACAACAGGCCATGTGCCACGCACCCCAGGTGCAGTTGCTCGACTTGCCGTTGCCGTTGTTGCAGCACGGATAGGGATTGTTCATCCCACATTGGCAACTGTCGCTCACGCCACCGCAAGACACCGCATATGCCGGTGCCGCAATGCCCAGCACGACGGCAATCGCGAAAAGAGCCAGAATGTAGCGCATGAGTACCCCCACTGGGGCGCGAGTATACGACTTGTGTGCGCGAACCGCAACACAGCACCAAGGGTCAACTCGGTGCCGCCTCTTTAAAAATCGACGCCCAATCGCCAACTGAACGAATGCATCTCAGTATCAGCCGGTGAAATGGCAACCTCGAAGCCGGTGTTGACCACGGTGGCCACGACCTGAAAGCCAAAAGCGATGTAGTGGCGGAAGTCATTGGCCGATGGGAAGACCTGCTGGTCCACCGCATTGCCGGCCTTGGGTAGGGCAATAACGTTGGAGCTGCCGTGGGTGTACAGGAAATTATAACCGAGGTACGGACCCAGCTTGAACAGACCGGCAATGCCTACCATCTTCGAGATGATGGCATCACCGCTGGCCACCAGCAAGGCATAGTCCTTGGAACCCTGGAAGGTGCTGATGGCACCACGGAAAGCGATCTCAGGGGCAAAACGGAAGCCCTCGAGAGCCGCCCACTTGAGTTCCAGGCCGACACCCCACAGGTTTGACTGCAGCAGCTTGGTGATGGTCCCCCCCACCTCGGCCGAGAAGGGCAGTCCCTTCCGAACGTGAAACTGGATGGTCTGAAGGTAGCTGTCAGCTCCTTCCGGGTTGGCCACCGCAGGGTCGCCAATTGCCCCGGAGGGACTCATGACGTTGACCCAGGCATCGGAGTTCTCGTCAATATTGGTGATGGAATAGTTGAAGCCGATGCGGAACCCGAGGGAGCCAGTAGTCGCACCCGGCCCCAGAAAGCGTGGGGCCAGCGCCGAGCCCATGTCTCCCATCAACTGCTCGAAGTACTTGTCGCCCTTCAACTTGTAGACGATCTTGGTACCCGACACCTCCTGCTTGAAGAGGCGGGAGAGCCGCAGGTCATACTTGTCAGCATGTGCCGTTGGCGCAAAAGCGAGAGAGACCAGCGCCAGTGTCAGCAAAGCTACTGCTTTTCTCGGCATGATAGTCACCTGTGAGTAGGATCGTGCCTGTTGCCATTCTCTTAACAATCGGCCAAACACTAGCAAAGGGTGGTGGGCCTGTCAACGCATTTCCCCGGTGCCCAAAGGCCCTATGGCTAGGCCTCGTCGAGGGATTTTCGCCACTTCATGAGGGCCGCAATGTGCTTTTCATAGCCGATGTCCTTGGGCTCGTAGAAGGTGGTGCCGGCGAGCCCTTCCGGGAAGTAGTTCTCGGCCACGTAGCCGCCCGGGTAGTCATGGGGGTACTTGTAGCCCTTGCCGGCCCCAAACTCGGCCATCAGACGAGTCGGGGCATTGCGCAGATGCATGGGTACTGGCTTGGTGCCGTGTTTCTGCACCGCTTCGATGGCGACCTTCAGGGCCAGGTATGAGGCGTTCGACTTGGGGGCCGTGGCCAGATAGACCACCGCCTGGGCCATGGGGATGCGGCCCTCCGGCAGACCGATAAGCCGCACTGCCTGCAGCGCATTGGTGGCCACCTCCAGGGCTCGAGGGTCCGCGTTGCCCACGTCTTCCGAGGCAAAAATGACCATGCGGCGCAGGACAAATACCGGGTCCTCCCCCGCCTCCAGCAGGCGCACCATCCAGTAGAGCGCCGCGTCGGGATCGGACCCTCTCAGGCTCTTGATGAATGCGGAGACCACGTCGTAGTGATCATCCCCACCCTTGTCGTGACGGAGTGGCTGCTGCTTAAAGACCTCTTGCACCAATTCCGGGGTTATGGCCCCACCACGATGTTCCGCCACCCAGGCAGCCTGCTCCAACAGATTGAGCGCTCGCCTGGCATCGGTATCCGCCAGGCCGGCGATGAGCTGAGCCGCCTCCTCCTCCAGCAGCGGAGAGCCCGCCAGGCCACGGGGGTCCGTGGCCGCCGTCTGCACCAGGCCCGCCAGAGACTCGGGGGCCAGGGCCTTGAGCCGCACCACCGTACAGCGGGAGAGCAAAGCGGCGTTGACTTCAAACGAAGGATTCTCGGTGGTCGCCCCCACCAGCACCACGGTACCCTTCTCCACGTGTGGCAGAAAAGCATCCTGCTGGGATTTGTTGAACCGATGGATCTCGTCGACAAAGAGCACGGTCTGGCGGCCTTCGCGCGAGAGGCG
>CALGBT010000849.1 GCA_937884235.1 uncultured Pseudomonadota bacterium | reverse complement strand
CGCCTTTTCAACCAGGGCTGCCAGATGTTCAGGGTCGGGGGACTTGGGCAGGTAGTCGAGGGCACCGGCGCGAGTTGCAGCTACAATCGTCTCTGAGCTGGGATAGCCGGTGATCATCACCACTTCGGTCTCCGGCGAAATCTCCTTGACACGGCGGATGACCTCGAGGCCGTCCATGCGGGGCATAATCAGGTCAGTGAGGACCACGTCGTAGTTTACAATGGCGGTCTTGCGCAAAGCGTCGGGTCCACCGGTCGCGGTATCAACCCGGTAGCCCAAGCGTTCCAGGAGTACCTTCAGAAAGTGGCGCACCGGCGCTTCGTCATCGACGACGAGGATTGTGGGCTGGTATTCCGGGAGTATTCCCGGTGCCAACTCGTCTGTGCGCTCACCCTGCATTACCGCCCCCCTGCATTACCGCCCCCAAGAAAGAGAATCTCTCTGCTACCACGAGCGTCACCTTATCCTGCAGAAAGTGGTTTCGCCAGAATATTTCACATGGCGGCAGTGCAATTCTCCACCAAGCGTGCCGCGCAGGGCAGTGTTGTGACAGCGTGGCACAATCGCGACTCGGGAGCGAGTCTACCCACGGGGCCGCTCGGTTGTCGCTTTCCTCTTTACAAACGGAGGCTTTCACAGTATCAGGGGCCCGGACGAAGCGTAAGGATGCGGGAGGTTCACAATGGTTGCAAGAGTTGGGACTGCGCTGGTGACATTGGCACTGCTTGGTGCCTTCGCCTGTGGCGGGCAGACTGGAAGTGTGGAAGATGAAGCTACCGTTGTCCCCCCGGGCAAGGCGGACAATTTCTTCAGCCTGTCAGCCCAGGAATACATGGTCGAAGGGACCACCTGGGTAGAACTGGAGGCCAGCCTGGCCGAGGCCGACGAAGAAACGCGAATGGCACGGGTCAAAGAGTTGGTCTTCTTCCGGCAGATTGCGGTCAACTGGTTCTTGCTGCAGTATCTGATGGGTCCTGAGGATGACCACGACAACAAGTTTGAGTCCCTCACCAAGAATGGCTCCTACGAAGACCTTGAAATTGTCGCCGATGCCGAAAACCCGCTGCGCTACACCTTCAAGTTCCGGCAGGAAGTGGGAGGGCAGGTGGACTTGCTCACGGAGTTGGAAACAACTCTCGATGCTGAGGGCCGCCATCATTTTCAGCTCCCGGTGGGAATCGTTGCCAACTCCGAACTCGAGAAACTGGAGCTGGACAAGGAGTGGTATCGCAAGTCTCCCTGGGCTGGATTTGACCCCGCCAAGGTGCAGCCTGAGCAACTGGAGTACGTGGATCTGGCCATCTGGCCCGAAGAGCGGTCAAGTGACGGCTGGATAGACTATCAACGGCTTTTTGACGATGGTGAGTTGACCATTTCATTGCACTTCGGGTGGGACTATCACAAGGAGTACCATCTGGTGCATTCCCGAGATGTCTACGACTGGCTGGTAGCGGACGGATTCGACTCTCCCGTGGCGTCGTACGAAGAGTACAACCGCACCAGCGGACCGCTGACCCGGACACTGCGGGCTAATGGCAAGGACGTCAAGATCAGTATCTCAATGTACTGGGGCAAAGGAGGCACTGATACCGACCCGGATACTGATGCTGGTGGGCAGCAATTGGAAGACGACATGATCGCGGCTTTTGCGACCCACGACGTGATCATGTTCAGTGGACACTCGGGACCCTTCTACGGTTTTGCGTTGGCCAACTGGCGCAAGACCAGCAAAGGCGACATCGACGATTCGGAGATTGCCGCCCTGGAGATGCCTGAGGGCCGTTACCAGGTGGTTCTGGCCGAGGGGTGCGATACTTATGCGCTGGGGCAGGCTTTCTGGGAGAATCCGGCCAAACTGGACCGGCTGAACCTGGACATCATCACCACCACGAACTTCTCCAATGCCTCCACCGCCGGTGTGGTGCGCAATTTCCTCACCGCGCTCATGGACACTGATGGTAGTGACGACCACACACCTTGGAAATATTCTGACCTGCTCAAGCGGTTGGATGGCAATAGCACCTGGTTTCACTCCATGTACGGAGTCCACGGCATTGATGACAACCCGCGGCTCCATCCCTATGCGCACGTTGCCGGATTCTGTGGAGAGTGCGATGCTGACTCGGATTGCGGGGCTCCCGGAAACAAGTGTACCCGGCTCAACGAAGACGAGCGGGTTTGCACGGCAGAGTGCCTCTCCACCGATGCCTGTCCCGCCGGCTATGACTGCATGGATGTGGCGTCGGGAAGCTGGGTCCAGTCGCGCCAATGCGTGCCCCACGGGTTGACCTGTGTCACGCAGGTTGAACCTGAGGTGCAGCCCGTAGTGGTCATCAATGAGGTCCTGGCCGACCCCGCCCCTGAGTTGGTCGGTGATGCCAACGGCGATGGTGAGCGCAGCCCCTTCGACGACGAATTCGTGGAGCTGGTCTCAACGGCTGCCACTCCCGTGGACCTCTCTGGATGGTTTCTTGCCGACGGCTTCGGTACTCGCTTTGTCTTCCCCGCCGGGGCAGAGATTCTGCCAGGTCGAGGGGTGTTGGTCTTCGGCGGCGGTGATGCTGACCTGATCCGTGACTTCGCCACCGAGACTGGCTCCCTGGCCTTTGTGGGCAGCGGACTAGGCCTGAACAATGGCGGCGACACGTTAACCCTCTATCGGGCCGACGAGAGCACCAGCGATACCATGAGCTATGGCGCTGAGGGTGGGGCCGACCGATCCCTGGTGCGAGCCACCGATGGCGATGCGTCAGCACCATTCATCGTGCATCCCGGAGATGCGCCGTTTTCGCCTGGAACCCGGGTTGACGGGACCCTCTTCTAGGCTCCTGAGCTTTCTCCAGGGTGTTTTTCTGTCAGATAGTTTCTATACTGCGCACCGGAGGTGAGAATGCTGCCATGATGGCTGGTATCCATGCGTTCTGGGGCGAGTTTCTCCGACTTTCGGCCGAAATGGCGCCCTATCTGCTGTTGGGATTTGGGGTTGCCGGATTGTTGCACGTATTCATTCCGGAGCACTGGGTCTACCGGCAGCTGGGCCGGCGGTCGCTCTGGTCGGTGGTGAAGGGGGCCTTCCTGGGGGCACCGTTGCCCCTCTGCTCCTGCGGTGTGCTGCCAGTGGCTGCCACTCTGAAGAAGAGTGGAGCCAGTCCGCCCGCGGTGCTCTCATTCCTGATTTCCACGCCGGTGACCGGAGTGGATTCGATTCTTGCCACCTATGCGTTGCTGGGGGGATTTCTGGCGGTCGTACGTCCGGTGGCCAGCGTGGCCATTGCGTTGCTGGCGGGGGCCTTGATGTTGCTGGTCACCCGCGGCGATACAGTGCCCGCAGCCCCGCTCTCCATGCCCGTTGGCGGCAAGAGAGTGTCCCTCGGCGGGCGGCTGCGAAAGGCTGTGGACTATGCCTTCAATGAGCTGTTGGCCGGTATCGCCGGGTCAGTGTTGCTGGGTATGGTAATCGGCGCGGCGATCAGCCTCTTCGTGCCGGCCAATCTGGTGGCGCGATTTACGGGGATGACCTGGGTGACCTATGTGGGCATGGTGCTCATCGGCACTCCCCTCTATGTCTGTGCCACTGGCTCCATCCCCATTGCTGCTGCGCTGCTCGCCAAGGGGCTCTCCCCCGGGGCGGCCCTGGCCTTTCTGCTGGCCGGTCCGGCCACCAACGCGGTGGCCATTGCGGTGGCCCGAGACCTGGTGGGGAAGCGTGGCCTGGCGGTCTATCTGGGCACCATCATTTTTGGCACCATCGCCGTTGGCTGGGGGACGGATTTGCTGGCTGGCTGGCTCGGCTATGCTGGTAGTGGGGCGGGGGCGCAACACCATCATCATGTGGCGCAGCCTAGCTCCTTGGTTTGGTTCTCCGGCTATCTCCTGTTGGCGCTGCTGGGCTACCATCTGGTGGCTCCCAGGGGGCGCAAGGTGCTGGCGGCCTGGCGTCGGCGGAGCGGTAACCCGGAAGTAGCCCTGGCGGTGCCTGGGATGACCTGCAAAAACTGCGCGCGCAAGGTTTCGGGCGCACTGCTAGAGCTGGATGGCGTGGCCCATGTCGACGTTGATGTTGAAACCAAGCAGGTCCATATCGGCCTGAACTCTCCGGTAGACTTGATGGTGCTGCGTCAGAAGTTGCTGGCCGCAGGTTACGAGTCTGAGGATGGCGCTGACCTGGACCGAAAAGGGGGGCAATGAGCCGTTTCTATTCACGCAAGGTCCTTGAGCTGTTCCTGGACCCTCCCCATAGCGGGGTTGTTGACAATGCCCATGGCACCGGCAGTGCGGTGAATCCGGCTTGCTCGGATCAGGTCACAGTCACTATCCGGGTTGAGAATGGGAAGATTGCTGACGCTCGTTTTCAGGCCCAGGGGTGCGCTGCGGCGGTCGCGGCCGGGGCGGCGACCATGTTGCTGATTCGCAATCGCTCTGTCGATGCCGCACAGAATCTGGCTGTAGAGGAGGTGGTGGCCTACCTCGAGGGACTTCCGGAGGCTAAGATTGGCTGCAGCGTCATCGCCCCTGAAGCCCTGCGCAAAGCTATCCTGAACTGGCAAACAAAGGAATCCGGAAGATAGTCGGGTTTCTGCAGAGAGGTTTACGGCTGGCGGACTTCTGCGCCTTCGGCGTCGTAAGTCTTCATGCCTGCGAAGGAGCCGTCTTCCTTGTACTCGTAGACCGTGGTCTTGACCTTGTTGCCGGCGACATCAAAGTAGGAGTCGGACTTGGTCTTCTGGTCTTCAGTGTAGGTGCGGAGCATCTTGTGGTAGCCGGCTGCGGCCATGGCGGCGGTGGTTCCGTCTTCTGCGAAGTAGGCTTCCTCCATGAAGAGGCCGTCGCTGTTGTACTGAATGAGTGCGACGTAGAGGATCTTGCCGTCGGCCCCGGTGAAGGTACGCTTGAGTGGCAGGCCTTCTTCGGAGTAGTCCGTCCTGATTTCGCTGGCCAGTTGATTGCCTTCAAAGGCGCGTTCGATGCGATAGGAGAGTCTGCCTTCCTCGTTAGTCCATTCTTCAAAGGTCTTGTTGCCGTTGCCATCGACTCGGACGTACTGGGTGGAGACAATATCTGCTTGCTTCTCGGCATCGTAGGTGTTGAGAATCAGGGCCCACTGGTCGAGGCCATTGACCAGGAGATAGTCCTGCTTGCCATCCTTGTCTACGACCTGGGTGGTGCCGTGGCGGCTTTCGGTGAGGAGGCGGCCCTTTTCAGTATAGGCGAACCGGTAGAGGGCGACGCCATTGGCGTCGAGTTTGAGCTTGCCCGCTTCGGGGTCGCCGTCATAGATGGCGTAGACTTCCCGGGCTCCCTTCTTGTTGAAGGTGTGGAGTAACGTGGTCTGCAGAGTGTTCTGGGCGTCGAAAATCTTGTGCGAGGCGATTTGCTGGTGCTTGCCATACTCATACTCGTGAGTCGCCATGAGCGCACCCATGGTGTCTTTGCGCAGTTCCCGTGCAACGCGATTGCGCTTGTCGTAGGTGTATTCGTAAATGGCGACGCCAAAGTAGTCTAGCGTTGCCTTGCCGTCCTTGTCGACGACCTTCTTCCGGGAGACGCGGCCAGCTTCATCATACTCGAAGAGGAGGCGTGAGAGCATCTCATCCGCAGTGTAGAGGGCCTCTGCAGTTTTGCGTCCTTCTTCCCACGTGAGCTCTCGCTTGGCGATGCCCTGGATATCCTCTACGAGGCCACCCTTCATGTCGTAGGAGGCCGCACCGAGGAGTTCGCCGGACTCGTCGAAATTGAAGATCTCCTTGTGCAGACCAAAGGGGGACTGGTAGGGCCCAGCCTTGGCCTGCGATGCGACAACATCTTCGCACTTCGGCCAAACTGGCAGTTCGCCCAGTTCATTATGGCCGTCAATCTGCTCAGCAATGATGGAGTTGTCGGTGCTCAGGACCTTGATGGTGTAAGGGGCGTGAACCCGGAAGGTGGAGAGCGGATGGACGTAGATGTCGTTCTCAGCCGGGCAGTAAAGGAACATCCCCAACATGCGGTCGTTGTCTGACTTGTAGACCGAGCCCCAGACCTTGAACTCGTTGTCCCAGAGGTAGGCAACGACGTTGAGGTGGTTGCCCATGGCGTCATAGATGTCGACGTTCTCGGGGCGACCATCGTAGAGGGTGACCTTGGCGTAATTGAGACCTTCGCCGGCTTTGGCATCAGCCAGCTTGCGGCGCAGCGCTTCCCAGCGATACCCCGAGGCTGCGAAGGCGTCCGTGACCACGAAGAACTCCTCGGAGACAGGAGGCTTCTCGACTTCTTCCTTGGTGATGGACTGGCGGGCGGTCTTGGTGACTTCTTCCAGCTTGGTCTTAATGGCCTTGGCTTCTTCCGTCCCTTCGGGCGGAGTTGGCGTGGAAGCCTTGTGTCCTTCCCGTTTGACGTCCTCTTCGGCCGAGCCGCAACCAAGCATGAAAGCGGCAGCCAGCAAGACCGTGAGCATTCTCTGAACCATCGGAATTCCTCCTGATTTCAGCCAGTCAAACGACGGCGATGGGGGGTAGTATAGTTGAGGGTCCAAGGGGTGTCAACAGCAATCAAACGGGGGCGTTGCGGCCTGTAATTACACGATATTGTGCGGCGTCGTTTATCCTTCCATCCAGCCTCGTGCGCCTATATAATAACGAACTGTTGACGGTACGGAGGAGTAATCATGTCCAACATATCTTGGAAACTGTTGCTTGTTGTTGCGCTATTTGTCGGTGCCTGTGGGGGGAAAGGAACCCCCAAGGAGAAGGATGCCCTTGAAGGTGACGGTGGCCTCTCGGACGCCCTGGATGCACAAGGCGATGCGCACATTGCGAAACCCGAACTAGTGGAGCCGGAAGACCAGCTGGTATTCCCCGACGGCGAGACCCCAGATGGAAAGGGTGATGCTGGTGATGCTCTGCCGGATATCCCCGTGGACATCTGGACGGCCCAGGACTGCCAGTCTCACGAAGACTGTGAGGGTGAGGGTATGTGCGTCGAGGTGGCGCCGGGATCGGGACAGACGGTCTGTGCACCATTCTGCGTGGAGGAGTGCCCCGGCGAATGGGAGTGCAAGTCAGTTTACGTTGACGGTCCCGACCCCATCTCCCTCTGCTTTCCGCCGTTGGAGACCATCTGTTCAGTCTGCAATCAGGATACCCAGTGTCTTTACGCCGGTGCGCTCTGCTTGAAAGGGAGCGGCTCGGTTGGGTTCTGTGGCAAGTACTGTCACCCGGAAGATAGCCCGGAGTGCCCTCAGGGCTTTGAGTGTACTGCGGCCCTGGCCAAGGATGGCACCAATATGGGCTTCCAGTGCCAGCCGACGGCAGGGAACTGTTGTGTTGCGGGCAAGCTGAAGGGCTGTGACGATGAGAATCCCTGTACTGCCGATGCCTGCGACCCCAGCCTGGGCTGCACACACACCAACATTGACGGTCCTTGCGAAGGCCCCGAGCCATGCGCCGACTACAAGTGCGTCAACGGTGCCTGTCTGGGATTGCCGATCACGGAGGACCTGATTCTGGATGGCATCGACGAGGACTGCGATGGTCTCATTGACGAGGACTGGGCGCTGACTGCCAAAGTAGTTGCCCCCATCTTCTCGGCCACTGGCCATATCTTCAAAGGTGGCGGATTGTCCATTCGTGGAGTGCTCTCTGGACCTCCGGTGGTTGGCGTTTCGTCCGGTGGCGATTTTAAGGTCCTGCCGGTGACCACGAAACTAAAGAAGACCGACAACGGCCAGTAGTCAGGAGGTTACCATGCGAAAAGTTCTCCTGATTGCGCTGCTGATCTGCTTGCCGACGCTGCCAGTGGAGGCCGGCGCACCGGCCGCGCTCTCGTACCAGGGCTTCTTGACCGACTCGGTGGGCAACCCGGTGACGGGTACCTGGACGGTCACTTTCGGCTTGTATGCTCAGCCATCCGGGGGGGAAGCCCTCTTTCAGGAGTCATTGGACGTGACCACGGACAAGGGTCTCTTCTCGGTCTACCTGGGGACGCCGGATAATCCGTTGCCGATCACTTCCTTCGTGTCGGGGCAACTCTTTCTCGGGCTCACTGTGGAAACCGATGATGGTCCCGTGGCCTTGACGCCACGCCAGCAGGTGGTCTCTGATCCCTACGCTCTCTATGCGCAGGACGCGGCGCAATTGGGCGGCGAAGAGGCCTCAGCTTTTGTGTTGCTGCAGCAGCTGCCTGACCTCTGCATTACTCCCGAAGCGCTGCCCGACGTACTGGCAGAGCTGGGGATTGTTGGCGGCGGCTTGGACGAAGCGGCCCTGGCGGCCTGGCTGCTGGCGGCGGGCTACAATGCCTGTGCCTGCTACGCAGATGACAATGTGGCCGACTATCTGGTTGCGGCAGGATATGAGCCTGGTCCCCATTTCTCCGGGCTCTACGATGACCTCGTTGCGGCCCCCGATCTATCGGGGTTTCTCACTGGTGACGATGTGGGTCAGATTCTCACGGATCTGGGCGCAGTACTCATGGCCGATGGCTCGGTGGCCCTGGAAGGGGACCTCGATTTCTCCGGCTTTCAAGCGCTCAATCTGGCAGTGCACAATGCCGCAGAGGCACCGGAGGAACCGGTTGCCGGGCAACTCTGGTGGGATCTCAGCGCCCAGTTGCTCAGGGTCTACACCGGCGAGGTCTGGTCGGGCATCGGCACCGGTGTGGCCACTGACATCTCCTGCCCGGAGTGTGTCGATGCCGACGACGTAGCCTTCACTTTTGCCGCGGCCGACCAGAAGGGTGGTGCGGCGCTCAACGTCAACTGCTTCCAGTGTATCAACGAAGAAGAAGTGAATTTCCCCTGGGCCAAGGGCGTTGAGGCCGGGGGCTCTGCCGCACACGCAGTGGTTTCCTCCGACCTGACCTGTGTGAACTGTGTGCAGGATGGCGAAATCGACGCTGCGGCCCTGGCGGCAGAGAAGCTTCCCTATAACGACACGGCAACCAAGCTGGGAGCCAATTCGGTGCAGGGAGCCATTGAGAAACTGGCCAGCGAGGGTGCTGGCGGGCTCAATGAAGGTAACGGCACCATCGTTCCCTATGTGGAGCAGTGGGGCTTGCCCGCTTACGGCACGGCGACGACCTATGTGCACCTCATGAATCCGACTCAGCCCAAGGTGCTCATGCACCTCTATGCCGATGACTCGGCCAGCTTCGCCTCCTCCAACAATCTGGTGGTGGCCTATGCCTTTGCCCCGAATCAGTATTCCGCCGGGGCCATTGGCAACCAGGGCGAAACTGCGCTCCAGGTGGGCAACCCCAGCACCTTCAATAGCGGCAGCCACATCATGGTCCACCAGACCGTGGGCGGCAACGGTGTCACGCCGGGAACGTGGGAGCTCAATCAGGTCAAGTCGGTCAACGGGTCGACGCTGCATCTCATTAAGCCCCTGGCGCACAGCTATGTCACTGGCGGGACGGCCAAAGCCCAGGTGGTGCTGGCAGCCTCATTTGGCAACGTGGAGATCGTCAACGGCGGGACGCTGAGACCCTCCAAGCCCCTCGCGGCAGACGGCTCCGAGGGAGGCATCGCCTATGTGCGAGCCAACAAGATGTCGGTGAAATCCGGCGGTCGCATCGATGCCGATGGAATGGGGTTTCAGCCGGTGACGGGGGGCTTCTACTCCTCCGGTTCATCTGAGTGCGGGGCCCTCAGCCCGGGCGTCTCTGAGCAGAACTGCTCCGGCGGAGCTGGCGGTAAATGGGTCTGCTCCAACGCCGGCGGTGGTGGCAACAAGACGGCTGGCGAGAATGGGCAGGTGCACGCCGGCTGCAACAACGAAGCGGCTGGCGGCGCGGCCAAGGGCGACGCCAATCTGTCGACCCTGGAGTTTGGTGGGGCCGGTGGCAGTGAGTATGTCAACGGTGGCACCGGCGGCGGCATTGTCGTCATCGGTGCACAGTCCATCATCGTGCAGGAGGGAGGCAAGGTTTCGGCCAGTGGTAGCGCCGCGGCGGGCGGCGGCTCCGGCGGCGGCGCCGGGGGTACCATTGCGCTCTATGCGGACTTCCTGCAGTTGGACGGCGACGTTGTTGCCGACGGCGGGGCCGGCGGCAAGGGCAAGGTCTGGAAATACACCGACCCCACTTTCATGGGCCCCGTCAGTATGGACACCCACAGCCATGGCGGCGGCTTCAGCCCCAAGTACCGGGAGTTCTGGTATCCCGGCTGGTCCGGCACCACGGTCTATCGGCACGACCTGAGCTATCAGCAGGTGGGCTCCTTCGTTTCAGGCACCGGCGACATGATGCAACTCTGGGGCGATATTGACGGCACCTACTACACGGCCAACTGGGGAAACGACCGGGTGCGGAAGTTCCAGGACAAGAGCGCCAGTCAGATCTGGGAGTACAACCTCGGCACCACAGCAGGGGGGATTTGCTCGGATGGCACCTACGCCTATGCTATGCGTTCGAGCGGCAGCACCGTCTGGAAACTCAACAAGGACAATGGGCAGCTGGTTGAGACCTTCGATTTGCCCAACATACCCAACAGCCTGAGCGGTGGGCTGGTCTGTACCCCCGGTCGTCTCTACTATGGCAGGTCCGATGGCAGCGTCCGTATCTACGACCTCAGCACCAAGACTGAAGTCGGGTCATTCAACGTCGGCTCCGGTATCTCCAACATGTCCTTCGATGGCCAGGTCATGTACACCTCGCCCAACAGCAGTACCGTCACCCGCTACCGGCTGGTGGAGGGCAACACTTACGAACCTGACGGTGCCGGCGGCGATGGCGGTGCCGGCTGGGTGCTGGAGAAGGCCCCCATGTCCGGGATCATCAACGAGTCCTATCCCAAGGGCATCGAAATCTGGGTTGATGGCAAGGAGATCACGCCGGTAGTTGGCGATCCCAACGGCAAGGGCACACCAGCCTGGGACGCGGCGGTCAAGAAGTGGGGCAAGGATGGCCTGGAAGCCTGGTCCACCGGCTCCCTCGATCTTACCACCGTGGCCAACTGGACCCTGGGCGAGCACTCGATCCAGGTGAAAGAGACAGGCGGTGCAGGCGGTGACGTCAAGATGTTTGCCTACGTCATCTACCCCTTCACCAAGTCCTCGGTGCCGGTCAATGACACCTGTGATGCCCCCATCATGCTCGACCTTTCCGACCCCGTCACCGTTACCGGCACCACCGAGGACGTGATGGGCAAGATTAAGGCCACCGATGCCAATGTCGGGCCCTTCTGTGGCGGCTCGGGCGGTCCGGATGTGACCTACGGCTTTGCCCTTGACGATTGGCGTAGCCTTGCTGTCTCAGTCACTGCGGCTTTCGCGTCCCGGGTCTATGTGCGCAAGGGAAGTTGTGCCAATGGCGAAGTGGTGGCCTGTGGCGAGACCTCGTTCAATACCGGGGTGCTGGAGCCCGGAACTTACTATCTGGTGGTCGATTCCGACGGCAATCTCCACAAGGGCGACTTCACCTTGAACGTGATCCCGTCGCCGCCGGATGCACCGGACAACGATTCGTGCGCGGCGCCGCAGCCAATGGTCTTCCAGAACAATGTTGCCCAGGCCAGTGGCATGACCCTCTTCTCCAACGATCTCTCCTCCGCCCTCTGCGGCGGGGCCGGGGCACCGGAGAACGTCTACACCTTTGTGGTGCCGGCGGGCACGGCGAAGCTGAGCCTCTCGGTAGAAGCTGATTTCAACCCCGCCCTCTATCTGTCCAAGGCGGACTGCAATGCGGCCCCGGTGGCCTGCATACCCGACGTCAGCTATGACATGGGCTGGCCGGGACCTGGGAGCTACTACCTCTTCGTCGACGGCAAGACTGCCAACGACAAGGGGCTCTTCACTCTAACCGTAACTGTAACGCAGTAGCCGGAGAATCGAGATGGGCAAGACCTCACTGCTTTCCAGTCTAGTTGTTCTGCTGCTCTCGTTGCCGGCTCAGGCATCAGCCCCGGCGGCGCTCTCATATCAGGGCTTTCTGACGGACTCGGTGGGTAACCCGGTGACGGGTACCTGGACTGTCACCTTTGGCCTGTATGACGTGCCGACGGGTGGAGCGTCCCTCTTCCAGGAATCCCTGGATGTGACCACTGACAAGGGTCTCTTCTCGGTTTATCTGGGTACGCCTGACAATCCGCTGCCAGTGGCCGCGTTTGCGGCAGGCCAGCTCTTCCTTGCTCTCACCGTGGAGACCGATGATGGTCCCGTGGCCTTGACGCCACGCCAGCAGGTTGTTTCTGACCCATACGCTCTCTATGCGCAGGATGCAGCGCAATTGGGCGGAGAAGAGGCCTCAGCTTTCGTCTTGCTGCAGCAGCTGCCTGACCTCTGCATTACTCCCGAAGCGCTGCCCGACGTACTGGCAGAGCTGGGGATTGTTGGCGGCGGCTTGGACGAAGCGGCCCTGGCGGCCTGGCTGCTGGCGGCGGGCTACAATGCCTGTGCCTGCTACGCAGATGACAATGTGGCCGACTATCTGGTTGCGGCAGGATATGAGCCTGGTCCCCATTTCTCCGGGCTCTACGATGACCTCGTTGCGGCCCCCGATCTATCGGGGTTTCTCACTGGTGACGATGTGGGTCAGATTCTCACGGATCTGGGCGCAGTACTCATGGCCGATGGCTCGGTGGCCCTGGAAGGGGACCTCGATTTCTCCGGCTTTCAAGCGCTCAATCTGGCAGTGCACAATGCCGCAGAGGCACCGGAGGAACCGGTTGCCGGGCAACTCTGGTGGGATCTCAGCGCCCAGTTGCTCAGGGTCTACACCGGCGAGGTCTGGTCGGGCATCGGCACCGGTGTGGCCACCGATATCTCCTGTCCGGAGTGCGTCGGTGCCGAAGACGTCGCCTTCACCTTTGCTGCCGCTGATCAGAAGGGCGGTGCGGCCCTCAATGTCAACTGCTTCCAATGCATCAATGCCGACGAAGTGAACTTCGCCTGGGCCAAGGGAGTTGAGCCCGGCGGTGCGGCTGAGCACGCGGTACTGGCCGATTCGGCGCTTGACGTCGTTTGCGTTGGCTGTATCCAGGATGGTGAAGTCGATGCTGGGGCGCTGGCTGCAACTAAGCTGGGCTTCAACGATGCAGCTGCCAAACTGGGCGCAAATACTGTCCAGGGGGCCATTGACAAGCTGGCCAGCGAAGGTTCTGGCGGGCTCAACGAGGGCAACGGCACCATCGTTCCCTACGTGGAACAATGGGGACTGCCGGCCTACGGCACGGCCACGACCTATATCCACCTTATGAATCCCACCCAGCCCAAGGTGCTCATGCACCTCTATGCCGATGACTCGGCCAGCTTTGCCTCCTCCAATAATCTGGTGGTGGCCTATGCTTTTGCCCCCAACCAGTACTCCGCCGGGGCCATTGGCAACGCCGGGGAGACGGCACTCCAGGTCTCCAACCCCAGCACCTTCAACAGTGGCAGTCACATTATGGTGCACCAGACCCGAGGTGGCTCGGGTACCACCGCCGGGACCTGGGAACTCAATCAGGTGAAATCGGTGAATGGCTCAACCCTGCACCTGCTCAAGCCCTTGGCCCATTCCTTCGTCAGCGACGATACGGCCAAGGCCCAGGTGGTGCTGGCTGCGTCCTTCGGCAACGTGGAAATCGTCAATGGCGGGACACTTAGACCGTCCAAGGCCTTGACCGCGGACGGTTCCGAGGGCGGCATCGTTTACGTACGAGCCAACAAGGTTTCAGTGAAATCCGGGGGTCGCATCGATGCCGACGGCATGGGCTTCCAGCCCACCACCGGCGGCCACTACGCCCCAGGTTCTTCGGAGTGCGGTCTTGCCACCGTCGGCGAATCGAAGCAGAACTGCTCCGGCGGCGCAGCGGGTAAGTGGCAATGTGCCAATGCCGGTGGCGGCGGCAACAAGGCGGCGGGTGAAAACGGTGCTGACCATGGTGGCTGCAGCGTTGAGGCCAAGGGTGGTGTCGCCAAGGGTGATGCCAATCTCGGGACCCTGGAATTCGGCGGTGCCGGCGGCAGCATGTACGACGACGGCGGCACCGGCGGTGGTATCGTGGTTATCGGAGCGCAGTCCTTCATCGTCCAGGAGGGCGGCAAGGTTTCCGCCGACGGCACGGCGGCCGGCGGTGCCGGTTCGGG
>CALGBT010000848.1 GCA_937884235.1 uncultured Pseudomonadota bacterium | reverse complement strand
GCAAGAGATGACTGCGTAAGCCGGGGCGACCGCATCCAGAAAGAGCGGAGAGGAAGAAGTGTGACTGCCGTGGTGACCCACCTTCAGGACCTCGCTTTGCAGGTCCAGCTTCGCCTTGAGCACGGAGTTTTCTGCCGCCAACTCAGCGTCGCCAGTGAGCAGGAAATCAATGTCCCCATAGGAGAGCTTCATAATCAGCGAGAAATCGTTGATTTGATCCTCCCGTGGCTTCCAGCGCGCGGGCGGATGCAGCACCTTGAGGGTCACTTTGTTGCCCAACTGGACGGCATCGCCCCGCTTGAGCTTACGGTGCTCCACCTTCATTTCGAGCAATCGTTGCAGCGCCCGCTGATTGGTCTTGGAAGGGTGAAAGAACCCGGAGGAGTAGAGTGTGCCGATCTCAAACTGCCCCGCGAAATGGTAGAGACCGCCCGCATGGTCGGAGTGGCTGTGGCTGATAATGATCCCATCGAGTCCGGTGATGCCGAGCTTCTCCAGGTACGGGAAGATCTGCCGGCGCGCCCCGGAAGGACCGGTGTCGAGGAGGTAGTTCTTCCCATCCGGAGTCCGAATGAGCATTCCGTCACCCTGCCCAACATCCATGAAGTGCACTTCGAGCAGCCCGTCGCCAGCCGCCTCGTCCGCACCAGTCGATCTCTCTGGCGAGGTGTGTGCGCAAGCCGTCACCAACAGCAGCATAACGGCCGCGTATCTGAGCCCTCTCATCTTGTTCATATAGACCTGCTCCCTGAGTCCGGCGCCATCCCGGACCACCAACGTTAACACGGTAAGCACCAATGTGCTAAATCAGTACCACCAATAGGTCTATTCCAGGAACAATCAAGGGGCAAAGCGTGGTCCCAGGCAGGGCTGTCTCCTTACTCCAACTTCTCCTGCATGATCGCAATAATCTCTGCATCCGTTGCCACCATCCCCCGTCGGGCAATGCGGCCGAGATTGTATAGCGATTCTTTTCCGTCCTTGCCGATGATGCCGTCCGACTGGGGAATGCCAATGCCTGCCAGGGCGAGTGCGGCAGAGCGGAAGGCGGCATCGACGGAGGTCATGGTCTTCATGGCACAGCCGATTTTGGCACCGTCGCAGATCATGCCCGTGACGTTACCGACCATGTTGTTCATGGCCAAGGAGATCTCTTTCTCGCCCCCGCCCTCCAAGTAGACGATGCCCGCAGCCAGGCCGATGCCTGCTGCGTTGGAACAACCACAAACGGCGGAAAGCGTGCCAAGGTTGTGGGTGGTGGCTGAGGTCACCAGGATCGCCAGCACCAGCGCCTCGTCAATCCGTCGCTGGTCGTGGCCATTATCCTTTCCCCAGAGACTCAGCGGCACCGCCGTAGTGATTCCCTTGTTGCCGGACCCGGCCAGCGTCATCACGGTGAAATCCTCCCCCGACATCCGCGCATAGACGCCGGCACAGACCAGCCGGGAGAGGCGAGTGACGGCATCAGACCCCATCATCTGGAAGACGCGCCTGGGGAAGAGCGAGAGCCCGTGATGCGCAATCGTCAGATTCAAAGCGACGCCCTTGTGCAAGACAGTGGCATCTTCGCCAGAGAGGCTTTGGGCCAGGAGAATCAGGTCGGCAAAGGAGCTGTTGGCAAGCTCCTTGCGAATTGCCGCGGAATCGGCCGGTTGGGAGCCAGTGGTCGAGTCGACTGGCAAAGACACGCCGTTCTTCTCGAGTAGGACCACGTTGGTGTGCTCAGCTTCGATGACCGCACGGGCCGAATTGTCGACAGTGCTCAAACGAACATCTACCAGCAGTTCCCTGCGTTCCTTGGCTACTTCGACGGTGACATGGCCTGCTGCAAGCAATCGTCCAGCCTGCGACAGAACTGCGTCATCGGCATCCCGGAAGCACTCCAGACGAGAGCGAGCCTGGCGCAGCGAGGCGCCCAGTGCGAGGGCCGCCAAGATGCCCACCATGCCCTGGGAATGGGGGATTCCCACGGCGTAACAGTTCTTATAGATGCGCGGGTCGCACACGAGGTGGGCCGAGATCACGTCACCAGCCAATTCCTGCGCCGCCAGGGCCGCTGCGTAGGCAATGCTGGCAGGCTCGGTACAGCCCAGCGCCCGCTTCCACTCAGCCCCCAGGACTTCCGAAAGGTCCACGAGTTATCTCCTCAACATGCCGGCGCCAGATATCGAACATGCTGCGCACCGTTATCGAATGTGGCAACCTCGAATCGGCCCCACCGACTCAAATCCGGCCGGTTCACCCAGAGCGGAATCCCCGCCCCCAGTTTCACCGGCATCACAAAGAGCTCGAGGGTGTGAACCATCCCGGCCTTCAACATGGCATCGATGGTGCGCGCTCCGCCGACTATCCAGCAGCGCCCCACCTTTCGCCAGAGCGTGCGTCCCAGCGCCCCCGGGGGGTCCAGCCATGCCGCTACGCCAGCCGGTGGATCGTTCAACGGTCGGGAAGTCAGCACAAGAGTCTCCTTCTCACCGTAAGGCCAATCCCCGAATCCCCGCACCTGATCGTATGTCGCCCGGCCCATGATGAGTTTGTCGATGCCAGCCAGAAACTTCTCGTAGCCGTAGTCCGGACTGCCAAAAGGCTCCAGCCAGTCGACCCCGCCGTTGGCATCAGCGATGTATCCATCTTCAGAAACTGCGATGTAGACTATGCCTTCCAAATGGTCTTCCTACTGTTCGAAGCAGTACAGTCGCCACGTGTTGTCGCAGCAGCCGCAGACTTCGTCGGTCCAGCCCTTGCCAGATGCACCGGCTTTGCCGCCGAAACCGCCGCAACTGCCGCACGGGAGACAGGTGCTGCCGTTGGAGAAGTTGTTGCAGACGGTGCCGCCGCAACCTCCCCAGGAGCCGGTATTGAATGCGCCGTTGGTGGTCGTGGCCGTCCAGACGTACGAGCCCGAGCCCTCCGGCTGGTTGAATTCGGTACGGTCGATGCCGTGCAGAAGAGTGCCGTCCGTCAGGTCGGTCCAGCTGGTTGCGATCACCGTGTTGTCCAGGAGAACGTACGGTCCATCAGACTTGGCGAAGCGACTCGCTGGCGAACTGCTGCCCGATGGCTGACTGATCCAGGCCTTCCAACTCCCGCCCAGCCCCGCCGAGTTGGCCACGCTCTGGCATTTTGAGTCCGCTCCGGTGACACCGCCCAGCCCGGCGTTGTAGACCTGGCTGGTGACGAAGACCCGCTTCGTCAGGGTCGACTGGCAGTTACCGGCCACGCAGGCGAAGTTCTGCTGGCACGTCCCGCAGGAGCCGCCGCAGCCATCGTCACCGCAGGTCTTGCCCTGACAGTCCGGCACGCAGTCTGGCACACAGACACCGCCGGCGCACTGCCCGCCGGGACAGTTGGCGCTGTTGGGCAGATGGTCACAATCTCCATTCTCGTTGCAGGAATCGTCAGTGCAGACGTTGTCATCGCTGCAGTCCACGGGCGTGCCAGAGCAAATGCCCCCGTCACACGTGTCGCTGTTGGTGCAGGAATTCCCATCGCTGCAGAAGGCCCCGTTGGGCGTGAAGAGGCATCCGGTATCTGCCTGGCAGCTGTCGTCAGTGCAGGGGTTGTCATCGTTGCAGGTAAGCGGTGCACCAGATAAACACTCGCTCTGGCTGCACTTGTCATCAACGGTACAGAGGTTGCCGTCCGAGCAGGGCTCGCTATTGGCGACAAAGAGGCAGCCGGTTGCCGGATTGCAGGCGGCATCCGTGCAAGGGTTGTTGTCTTCGCACAGAATCGGTGCGCCTGCCGTGCACCAGCCGTCGCTGCACTTGTCTCCCAGCGTGCAGGCGTTCTTGTCGTCGCAGGCGGCGCTATTGGCCGAGAAGATGCAGCCGGCGGCAGGGAGACAGCCATCGTCGGTGCAGAGGTTGTTGTCGTTGCAGTTGAGAACTCCCGCCGCAGTGCACTCTCCCAGGTGACAGAAGTCGCCGGTGGTGCAAAGGTCCCCGTCGTTGCAAGCCGCCTGGTTCAACGCAAAGGCGCAGCCCTGTGCCGGGTCGCAGTAATCGTCAGTGCAGGGGTTGGCATCGTCGCATTGTACCGGGCTCGACCAGAGGCAGTTGCCGCCTGCGCAGTGGTCCCCCGAGGTGCAGGCGTTGCCGTCGTCGCAGGGGGCCGCATTGTTCGCATGCACGCAGCCTGTGGCAGCGTTGCACGAGTCGTCGGTACAGGGGTTGGAGTCTTCGCAATCGGCGGCCTGGCCAGGCTCACAAACTCCGTTTGCGCACTGGTCGTCAAGGGTGCAGGCATCAAGGTCGCTGCACGGTCCGGCTGCCGGCTCATGCTGGCACCCGACGCCGGGCTGGCACGAGTCGTCCGTACATGGGTTGCCATCGTTGCAATTGGCAGTGGGTCCGCCGGCGCAGGCGCCGGCCAGGCAACTGTCTGCCACAGTGCAGGGGTCGCCATCGCTGCATGGAGCCCCCTCATGCGCCGCAGCCAGAGAGCAACTGCCGGAATCCGGGTCACAAATGGCCGCCAGGCAGGGGGCGTCATTCCCCGCAGGTTCCGGGCAGGTGACCAGGGTCGCCTGATCCACGCGGCACTGATAGGGGAACTTGCTGAGGTCGCAAATGAGCGTTCCATTGCAGAGGTCGCCGTCCTCCAGAGTATCGCAGTCAGTATCTTCCTGGCAGTCGCATGGCACCATGATTCCGGTGCAGTCGCCGCCGTCGCACTGGTCGCCCAGGGTACACGGGTTGCCGTCGTCGCATGGCTCAGAATTGGCGGTGAAGACGCAGCCGCCTGCGCCGTCACAGGAATCGTCGGTGCAGGGATCCCCGTCATCGCACTTCACTGGCGTCCCGCTGCATACACCATCACTGCAGAAATCAGCTACCGTACAGGGGTTGCCGTCCTTGCACTCTTCGCCCAGCAAAGGCACGAACTGGCACCCCGCTTGGCCGGCGCATGAATCCTCGGTGCATTCGTTGTCGTCGTCGCAGGTCGCCTCGTCGCTCTCACCGTCGCAGTCGTCGTCTTCACCATTGCAGATTTCCAGTGCCGGAACCGGCGCATCACACGGGGTGAGACCGGCCTCGGAGCAGACCCGCATTCCCGTACACTGGCCCCACTCGTTGGCCTGCTCGCACATGGTGAAGAGGGCCAGCTTGACGGAGGTCTTCGTGCATGGGCAGTTTCCCGTATCCGCTAGGCATTGCCGCACCCCGATGCCATCCACGGTCTCCACATCCGCACAGGAGAACCCCCACGGGCAATCCTCATCTTCCTGGCACTCCCCGCCGCAGAAGCTACCTTCGACGCCATAATCGACGCAGACGGCGTCGGCACCGCCGGTGCTCTTGCAGTTGTCGCCCGTGACGCAAGGCTTACACAGATTGGCGACGTCTGAGACGCACACAAAAACCAGGTCTGGTGCGGTTCCGGCAACCTGCTGACAGCTCCACCCGGCCGGGCACTCTTCCTGGCAGGCGATGGTGCACACATGGTCCCCCAGATGCTCAACGCACCACCCGGACTGGCAGTCGCTATTCCCGTCGCAAGGGTCCAGGAAGCAACCCTCGCCGGTGGCGCAGGATGGGCCGGTCTGGTCTGCGGCATCCTGGGCATCGTTGCCCCAGGGCTTCATCTCAGGGAACAACCCCTCCGGAGTTACGAGATCGGCCGGGGCAGAGCCGGAATCCGCCAGCACCACCTCCTCACCGACACCATCAGGAGCGACTGCGTCGCTATCGATGACACTAGATGGCCCGGCGCAAGCCGGCAGCAATAGTAGCAACAGAGCAAATCCGGCCCAACGCATTTCGGCCTCCTTCCTAATGTGCCAGATTCTGCCTGAAAGCCGCAGTGGAAGCAAATGGCCCGGAGCCAAGGGGCGCATCCCTGATCTGATCCTGGTTGCCCGTCGTGCCGGTCCTCGGATATTCGTTGTCAGGCCCGCTCAGATAAGTGTCTGGAAGGAAAGGAAATGTGGGGGATGCTCTGCTCGTGTCATCGTGCCATTTTCAGCCGACTGGGGGCCGTGGCCGAGAAGCGACATAAGGACATCCATTCACCAGCGCCCCCATTTTCCACCCGTCATCCCGCGGCCGGCCAACGGCCGGCGAGAGACCCCCGGGCACCACCCGGTCACTTCTACGGCCCCTCCAAGCCACGCAGAGATCCCTCCGGCGGCAGGCCGCCGTTCGGGATGACATTGCCGAGTGTGGGCACCGGAAATCGAGAATCAGGTCAGGGATGCGCCCGGCACCAGACTCTGTGTGGGGGAATATCAGAGCACGAATTCCTCTGTCCAGGCGGGACGGACGGGTGGTGCCAACTCGAACTGCTTCACCCAGTCTTCGTCGGTGAGGCGGACGAAATCGCCTTCGATCTGCTCGTAGTAGGACGAGACCGGGCCGGCGTAGGCCCGTTTTCCGCAGGTAGTATCGACCACCATCACCATCAGATTGGAGTATCCGGTACCCACATGCAGGATCTCGCCAGCGTTGGGGTCGGTGTGGACGTCTGCAACGGTCGGGTCGAAGACGAAGTCCATGTCCGTGGCATCGTAGAACAACTTGGTGTACCAACCGGCCACCGGCGGCGCCCCGCACATGCCATCCTCCACCACGAGGGTCTTGATGAACTCGGTCTCATCCGGACTACGGGGTTCCCCGGCCAGTTCTTTGATAGCGATGGATTCGAGACTGGCGGCGGCCTCGGCGAATCGTTTGAAGTGGTTCGCCTTGCCGTCGACGGAGAATGGCAATCCGGACAACTGCGCTTGTGCCCGGACCGCAAAGTCACCGATCTTCTTATAGAATTCCGGGTGTGGCTCGACATAGCCATCGGGGTAGTCGCAGGCGACTCCCGAGTAGGATTGCTTCACGTAGAGGATCGTGTCGTGGCGGAGCTCGGCCCAGGAGGCTAGCGCGGTGTTCATCGTCTTCAGGGCGTAGGCGTGGGTTTGCATCGCTGCCGGGTAGCCGTCCCCAGTGGTCGGCCCACCGAGCGCACGAATGGCCTCCAACCAGCCGTTGTACATGCTCATCCCCCAGAACTCGGCCGGATGAGCGTCGACGAGGCTGCGCATGACGTGCAGGTTCTGCGCGTAATGGTACTTGTCGAGCTCCGGCAGCAGGACCGTGAGCGCCTCCTGGTGCCCCAGCACAAAGAGCCCGTCCAGGGGGTTAGGCAGCATGCGATCGACCTTCTGGCCCTGCCATGTGACCCGGTCAAAGGTGACGTTGTGGAAGACGTGGCTATCGATGACGTAGCGCTGGCCTAACAGCTTGAAAGAGGGGGGCAACGCCGTCGGCTCGGCGCTCATCGGGTCAGCCATCATGATCTGGCTCATGATCATCTGGCTCCCGAAACCGCTGCCCTCCAGGGTTTTCATCAGGGCCGAGGCGCTGTCCGGATTCAGCAGAACCTCGGCAGTTGGAGTTCCCTCCTGAGCCAGAAACTCCTGCCATCCCGCCGGCGTGAGGTTGTCGCTGACTCCCACGAAGACCGCGATCACCTGTTCCACGGCCTGCCAGTTGGCGAAGGTGCTCTCCGCGGCCAGGTGACGGTTCAGCTCGGCAGTGACCACCAGTTCCCGCTGGAACCGGGTCAGCATGATGTCCGTCCGGCCCAGCCAAATCATCGCTCGGAAGTACTGTTCAAGCTCGGGCGTCTCGGTGTAGTGGCCACGGGGCTTGAACTGGGAGAAGTCATAGGCGCATCCCGGGCCCGCACAAGGGTAGGGGCGGCCAAACAGCTCGATGAGGCGCGGCTGCAGCTTCCCGACCCACGAGAGAATGTCATCTCGCTTGTCGGCGGTGCCCGGGAAGATGGCCTCTGCGGAACTGCCGTTGAGCAGGGATAGGGCCACACAGTAGTAAAGGTCCAGGTCCTCACGGGCCGCCTGCAGCAATGGGTCGCTGGCTGCACCGTCGGTGCTCAGCGCCGCGCGCAGATCCTCAAGGATCGACCGCAGGGTAACGATGAGCACCTCCTGCTCTACCTGTTTAAGCATGCGGTCAAAGCTGCGATGCAACGCAAAGAGAATGGAGTCGGTGGTGATGAGCACTGGCAAATCGCGTTCCCAGACGTCCTGGTAGCCCAGGGCATGGCTGGCAAAGCGGACGCGGTCCAGGACGCCGAAGCCTTCCTCGCCAATCCCGGCCTTCTCCTTGTCCGTCAGGTCCCATGCTGCCGCAATATCGGCGGCAAATTCAGCCGTCCAGACGTCGAAGTCAAGCCCGTCGCCAAACCCCGGCTCATGGTACCATTTTGCCATCAATTCCTGCGGCGTCATATCCACCGATGCGATCAGCAACGCCAGGTGTTCCTGGAGGAACTCCTCATCCGCTGGGCTGGTCTGGACGTGGCCCCAGTCCGGTTCCACGACAACGTCCACGCCGACGGCAGGACTCTCGCCGCTGCCACATGCCGCTACCACAAGAAACAACAGAATTGCCGGGTACATTTTCATCATCATCTCCCCTACATGGTCCCTTTCTGCACAACTTCCTGGCTGTTTGCCCGTCGCAGCAGGACATTCGCAACTTCCGTGCCACCAAGCGGTAGCGCTTTCAACCATCGACGGACCGGTCACGACCCAGTATACTGCGGCCCGATGCGCGGGCAATGGTCAAGTGTCAAGGCGGGTGCCGGGATGATCACAATCATGGAAGAGCGTAGCTGGCTTTGCCGTGGCAGCATAAGAACGGCCATTGTTCTGCTCGCTCTGATTGCTGGAGCCGGACTCTCCTGCGGTGGTGGAGGAGCAGGTCCGTCGCTGGCCAGGGATGCTCGAACCGAGTCCGAAACGTTGGCGGATGTGGTGGCTGGACGCACACCGGATTCGCGCCCCTGGCAGGTGGCCGATGTCGTCCTTGATCTTGCGGTCCATGAGAGTGACGTCGTTGACCCTGAACTTCCCGGCGAAGTGGTCTACGATGTCGTCGCCGACATCCCAGACATCACTCCGGAAACAGTGGCCGATACATCGGCTGACATTTCATCTATCCCACTCTGTCTGGTGGGACCCCAGAACGCGGCCTGTCTCCATGAAACCACGACCCTGCTCACCGGGGTCTCCGGGCTGGCTCCTCGGGATGTCCACTGGCAGGTTCCTGCGGGTTCCCCGCCAGCGCAGGGTTGGCCTGCCGTAGTCCTGTTTCAAGGGTCGTTCCTCCCCGCCGGTTTCTTCTGGTCTTCTTTTCTCGATGCGCCCTTCGGCATGTGGAATCAAGTGCTGCTCGTGAAGAGCCTGCTGGAGTCGGGTTTCGCAGTAGTCACGCCAGAAGCGCACCTGGAGGGAGGAACCTACTGGGATACCAACATTCCCCCATATACCATCATCTGGGAGACCGCCCCCGATCACTTCTTCGTTCTCGATATCCTGGCAGCACTGGCGGGCGG
Source organism: uncultured Pseudomonadota bacterium (assembly GCA_937884235.1). Taxonomy (GTDB): domain Bacteria; phylum Myxococcota_A; class UBA9042; order CAIXZC01; family CAIXZC01; genus CALGBT01. The sequence continues at coordinate 8,533 of CALGBT010000848.1, read as the reverse complement.
TGAGTTCGGCCCGGTGGATATGGGCCGATTGTACGCTGGAGGCATCTCCAGTGGCGGCTATATGACCAGCCGTATGGCTGTATCCTATCCCGGGGTTTTTAAGGCCCTGGCGATCCAGTCCGCATCCTACGCCACCTGTGCCGGGATGACCTGCTTCGTGCCGAGTCTGCCCGCGGACCATCCGCCAACGCTCTTTCTCCACGGCGAACTGGACGCCACCGTACCCATATTCACTGTGCAGAGCTATGCATCAAAGCTAGCTGAGCAGGGCACTGAGTTGCTCCAGGAGACTGACGCCAACGCCGGCCACGAGTGGCTCAAGACCGCCCCAGACGTTGTCACTAATTGGTTTCTGACTCACTAGACTATCTGGGAGTGACCGGCTAGATATCGTATTTCTTGTGCTGCGCCTTGAGAACCGTGAACGCGGTGAGGTCGACGATGGATTCCACCTCGCAATTCTGTGCGAGGACATTGACTGCGCCGGCCATGCCCAGCAGCACCGGGCCGATGACCGAGGCACCGCCGATGCGGCCGAGCAGCTTGTAGCCGATGTTGGCGGCCTCGAGGGATGGGAATATAAAGACATTCGCATCACCCTGGATGCGGCTGAAAGGGTAGGTGGCTCCAGCAATTTCCGCGTCGGTCGCTACGTCCACCTGCATCTCGCCATCGATGATCAGGTCGGGCATGAGGCCCTGGACGATCTGCTTGGCTCGCCGAATCTTGGCTGTCCGCGGTGAAGGACTGGCACCGAAACTCGAAAAAGAGAGCATGGCAACGCGGGGGGTGACGCCAAAAGATTTGGCGAACCGGGCGGTCTGGCAAGCGATGCAGGCGAGTTGCTCTGCAGTGGGGTCGATGGTGACGGTGGTGTCGGCGAAGAACCGAACCCCGTCCTTGAGCACCACCATGTAGAGTCCCATTACGTGCGCTTCGGGGCTTTGTGGGCCGATAATCTGAAGTGCCGGGCGCATAGTCTGGGGGTAGCTCATGGATACCCCGGCCAGAAGTCCATCCGCATGCCCCTGCTGCACCATCATCAGCCCAAAGATGACGGGGGAACGCAGGGCGCTGTGAGCGACCTGGTCAGTGACGCCGCTACGCTCAAACTTGCTCCTGTAAGCCTGGGCGTAGTGCTCGAAGTCCGGGGACTCCATGGGGTCGATGATTTCCACCCCGCGCAGTTCCAACTCCTCTTCCACCTGAATCTCAGCAATACGTTCGGGGCGGCCCAAGAGCACCGGCATTGCGAGACTCTCGTCGATCAGGCGCTGCGCCGCTCGTAGCACTTTGGGGTTGTCGCCCTCGGGGAAGACGATGCGCTTGGGATTCTCCTTGGCAACGGCGAAGACTTTGCGCATCGCATAGGCGAAGGGGTAGATGCGCCGCTCCAACTCCCAACGGTAGGCGTCCCAGTCATCTATGGGGAGTGCGGCCAGCCCCTCGTCACAGGCGGCTTTGGCCACGGCCGGGGCGGCCCAGGTGAGCACTCGGAAGTCAAAGGGTTTCGGAATGATGTAGTCGCGACCGAAGTGTAGACGCAGCCCGTCGTATGCCTTGGAGACCTGATCGGGTACCTCCTCCTTGGCCAGCGCAGCCAGGGCACGGGTCGCAGCCATCTTCATCCCCTCGCTGATGACGCGCGCCCGGACGTCCATGGCCCCCCGGAAGATGAAGGGGAAACCGAGGACGTTGTTGACCTGGTTCGGGCAGTCCGACCGACCCGTCGCCATGATGAGGTCGTCCCGCACCGCTTTGGCCTTCGCATAGGTGATCTCAGGGTCCGGGTTCGCCAGGGCGAAAATGATGGGGTCCTTGGCCATGGAGGCCACCATTGCCTTGGTGACCATGCCCTTGGTGGAGAGCCCCACGAATACGTCGGCTCCCTGCATCGCATCAGCCAGAGTCCGGGCTTCGGTCTTCTGCGCGAACTTCTGTTTGTATGAATTCATGCCTTCCGAACGGCCCTCGTAGATGACGCCCCGGGTATCGATGAGAAGGATGTTCTCAAGCTTGACACCACACGCAATGTAGTGGTTCGCACAGGCAATCCCCGCCGCGCCCGCACCACACACCACAACCTTCAAGCTGGACAGTTCTTTCCCCACGAGTTCGGCCGCGTTGAGCATGCCGGCGGCGGAGATAATTGCTGTGCCGTGCTGATCGTCGTGGAAGACTGGGATGTCGAGCAGCTCTTTCAGCTTCTCCTCAATGTAGAAACACTCCGGAGCCTTAATGTCCTCAAGGTTGATCCCCCCGAAGGTCGGTGCCATCGCACGGACGACGCGAATGAACTCGTCGGGGTCCGTGGCATCAACCTCGATGTCAAAGACATCAAGATCCGCAAATCGCTTAAAGAGGACCCCCTTGCCTTCCATCACCGGCTTGCTTGCCAGCGGCCCGATGTTGCCCAGGCCAAGCACCGCAGTGCCGTTGGTCACCACCCCAACGAGGTTCCCCTTGGCCGTGTATTTGTATACGTCACCGGGGTGGGCCTCAATCTCCAGGCAAGGATGGGCCACCCCGGGAGTGTAAGCCATGGATAGGTCAAATTGGGTGTGACACGGCTTGCTGGGCACCACCTCAACCTTGCCCGGCCGCCCCTGGCTGTGGTATCTCAGCGCATCTATTTTGCGTATCTTTGGCATTTGAACTCCTCCTTCGAGAGCCTCAGTTCGCCACACGGTGTACTCGGGTCAGAGCGGATGTCAAGGGTAATAAATGACTACTTCCCGGCCCCCTGACCCTCGCAAACCATGTACTGTGGCAAGTGAAACCCACGTTCAGCAAGGACCCGCGTCCACTCCTTCGTCCACCGCGTCTACGTCCAGCTTGGTCCAGCTTGGCCCAGCTTGGTCCACGTCCATGTCCACTCCTCTTTGAGAGACGGAAACAGAGGACAGACGGAAACAGCGGGACAGACGGAAACAGCGGAAAGACGGAAACAGCGGACGGGGCGTCCTACGGACGCTCACGCGCGAGGGGGTGGCCGCACAGCCGGCTCGGTCATGACTGCAATTACAGGAGAATTACGAAAGATTGAGCCAATCGGGTTCTTCCTCCCGATATAGAGGGTAGAAGCTCAACGAGCTGCAACTTGCCAGCAAGGGAGGAAGTCATGCGGATTGCCAGATACCTGCAACTGCCAGCAAAGTCGGCGTTCCACTATATGTGGCGGTGCATCAACGGTGAGATGTTCATGGATAGCAAGCAGCGGAAGAGGATGTTCCTGGATAGCTTCTTCAAGTTTTTCAAGCGGGCCAGAGGGAAGGTCCTCGTCTACTCCTTCTGCGTCATGTCCAACCATTTTCACATGGCTGCGGAGTTACTGGCAGCGTCCAGGTACCTCTCCCTCTGGGCGAGGGCTGGGAATTCTTCGTTTGCGCAAAAGGTCAACCGTATCCTGAAGCGGCGCGGCCCGGTCGGGCAGGACCGACCCAAGACTGTCGTCGCTGAAGATGCTCACGCGCTTAAGCGAATCATGTTCTACCACGACTGGAATCCGGTCGAGGCCGGCATCGTGGATCATCCGTCAAAGTACGAGTTCTCGAGCTACAGGTACTACGCATTTGGCGAGGAGAACGAGTGGAGCAAGCACCTGACGCCGCCACAGTGGTACCTCGACCTGGGAGAATCTTCAGAAGCCCGGCAGGTCGCATATCGCCGTCAATGCGACGAGTATTGGGCGGACAAGCAGGCTCGACTGGCCGAAAAGGCCGCGGACGAAGGCTGGGGCATCGGCTCTGGAAAGTTCACGACCAATCGCACTCGCCTGATGAAGGCGATGCAGCGCCAGCAGCGTCGTGGGAAGATCCCGCGCCGGCTGCTCAAAGAGATGGCTGCCAGGCTGACCGAGGTTGGTTGCTCCGCAGCCTCTCCGCAGGGGAATCCAGGGCGGCCTCTCCATTTGGAGGAAAGCTAGCCGCCTCGGGTCTCTCCTGCAAGGCACTCCAAAGGACTATTGGCCGGACAGGTCTGTCCGGAATCTGCAAACCCTGGATCCGCGTGCTCGGTTGTCTCCCCACGTAGCCCCATGACCATCAAATAGGAACTCTGGCCCATCCCCACACTCGCACCACGCTCGCCCCAACGGTCACTCCCTCACGGGTCACCGTCGGAGATGTCGTCGGGGATGTTCCTGAGGCTGGTGCGCGCATCTACAATTCCTTCACTTTGGCATGCAAAGGGGCTGTTATCATGCGCTTATGTTACGCCCCGTCTCCAGCGTCCGACGGACGCCCCGTCCCGCGATTCTTTGTCCCGTCCCGCGATTCTTTGTCCCGCGATTCTTTGTCCCGCGATCCGCCGCCCGCGATTCTCGGCCCGGTCACATTCATTCCCTCGGTTCTATGAAAGGGTGTGCGGGCCTCTGGATGCGAGCCGGGCGCACTCGTGACTACGCTGAGGCGGGGGCGGCTTCTTTGATGTAGAGGTCTCGCTTGGGGTAGGGGATTTCGATGCCGTTGGCGGCGAACTGTTTGTAGATGGCGGTGTTGAGCGCGTCGGTTATCTGGCCGTCGAGTTCGGGTCTTTCGACCCAACAGAGCAGTTGGAAGTCCAGGGAGGATTCGCCAAAGGCAGCGAAGCGAACCTGGGGTTCGGGTTCGCGGCACGCACCGGGTTCTGCCTTCGCGGCATCGAGGAGCACTTGCCGTACCCGGTCGACGTCTGAGCCATATGCAGCACCAACACTGACCTTGATGCGTTTCCTGGTCGACCCACCACCGGTTTCATTGGTGACCTTGGCGTTGCCAACCACCGAATTCGGGATAGTGATTTCCACATCGTCCCTGGTGAGCAGGCGGGTCGAGCGGATGCCGATGTGGACGACCTGTCCCCGCTCGGCACTGTCGAGGACGATGTAGTCGCCGACGCGGTAGGGGGCATCGACGATGATGAAGACGCCGGCGAAGAGATTTGAGAGTGTGTCTTTTGCGGCGAATCCTACCGCGATACCGACGATGCCTGCGGAGGCGATCCAGCCGGTAGCATCGATCTCCCAAATGGTGAAGGCGAAATAGGCCGCGGTGGCCGCTATGGTTACCTTCAAGACGTTGTCGAAGAGAGGGAAGGTCCGTTCTTCCAGGGCTCGAAATTGGGTCGGGTGATCGGTTGCTGACCGGAGCAACAAGGAGGAGGACCTGAAGGCGAAGATTGTCCACACTATGAGCGTGGCGAACCACAAGGTCTGGCTCAACAGGCCGGTGAGATTGTCACTCAGCCCAAGCCGCCAGCCGGCGATGCCAAAACCGATGATGAGCACGGTCTGCCTGAGTGGTGCGTGGAGCAGGTGAAGGACCTTGTCATCCAGACCAGTGCGAGTGCGTCTGACCAAGGCCGCAAAGACGCCGGTTGCCAGCCAGTCCACAATCTTGGCGAACACAAAAGAGACAAGTATCGCTGCCCCCGCCTGCACGTAATTGATTGACCACGTTTCTCTAAGCCACTCGACCAATGACTCCATAGCTGATACCCCCGGATTATGGATGAATGTCCAATCTGGCAGCCTGTGACTTTGGCATAATCGGCCGGGCTACGCCAGCATTGCCGAACACACGTTGCAGGGCATCACGCGCAGCACCGGTTCAGGCTGTTGTGGGTTGTTCCCGGCCTCACGTGATGGGTCGTCAGAGTTCGTCCCGATGCTGTGATGAACGCTGACGGTAGCCAATCGCGAGGTGTCCCCACGATTCATGCTTCAGCTGGGGAAGATTGCAGGCCTGCTCTACGGCTCACCTGACGGCGATGACTTGGGAAAGGTACCGGCCGGTGATGGAAGCGGGGTTGGCGGCGATAATCTCGGGAGTTCCTACGGCTACCACCTTGCCTCCCGCCTGGCCCGCACCGGGGCCCAGGTCAATGACCCAGTCGGCCTGGCAGATGACGTCAAGGTTGTGCTCAATGACGATCACCGAATTGCCCTCTTCCACGAGCCTGTGAAGCACGTCCATCATGACACTGATGTCGGAGAGATGGAGCCCCGTGGTGGGCTCATCGAGGACGTAGATTCGCCCACGCTGACCCAGGCGACTGGCCAGTTTCAGTCGTTGCGCCTCCCCGCCTGACAGGGTCGTCAGCTCCTGTCCCAGGGTCAGATAGCCCAGTCCGACGTCGACCAGTGGCTGGAGGGATTGCGTGATGTCCGGGTCATGGACAAAGAACTGGATCGCCTCGGCCACGGTCATCTCCAGGACATGAGCAATGTTGCGTCCCTGGTGTCGGAAATGGAGAACTGTTGAGTTGAACCGTTTGCCCCGGCAACCTGGACAAATCGTGCGAACCGGGTCAAGGAATTTCATTTCAATCTCAATGGAACCTCGACCTTTGCACTCAGGGCAGGCTCCCGAGGAGTTGAAGGAGAAGTGGCCGGCGTTGACGTCTTGGCCATGAGCGAAGAGTGCTCGGATGTCGTCGAACGCCCCGGAATAAGTGGCCGGGTTAGAGCGCCGCGAGCGGCCGATGGGCGCCTGGTCAACGACAACTGCGTCCGGATGCTGCTTGATGAAGTAGTTGCCGACGAGGGTCGATTTGCCCGACCCGGCAACGCCGGTGACACAGACCAGAATGCCTCTGGGAATATCCACTGAGAGATTCTGAAGATTGTGTAGCGTCACGTTGGTCAGGGAGAAGGCTCCTGCGGCTTGGCGTCGCTCTTGAGGTGGCTGCTGTTCACGGGCGAGCAGGTGGAAACTGGTTGCCGTGCCCGCCGCCTTGAGTTCGGCGGGGGAGCCGGCAAAGACAACCTGCCCGCCGTGTCTTCCCGCGCCAGGGCCCATGTCGATGACGTGGTCCGAGGCCAGGATCACCGCAGGGTCGTGTTCGACAACCAGCACCGTGTTGTTGCGATCGCGGATGCTCCGCAGCATCTGGAGTAGATTGTCGATATCGTGAGGATGAAGGCCGACAGTGGGTTCGTCGAGAATGTAGATAAGTCCTTCCAATTCACATCCCAACTGCCGAGCCATCTTGACGCGCTGCGACTCACCCCCCGACAAGGTAGCGGTGGCACGATTGAGCGAAAGATAGCCGACGCCGACCTTGACCAGGGCGTCGAGGCGCTCCCTGGCGCGTAGGACGATGGGGTCGGCGAGATTGCCACGAACTTTGGCAAGCAGAGCGCTGAGGCGGTGAATCTCCAAGTCGCCCATTTCTGCAATCGTCAGTCCGGCCACCCGGACCAATCTGGCCCGTTTGTTGAGCCGGCTGCCATCGCACTCCGGGCATAGCCCTCGAGTGAAGAAGGTGAGGCGCTGCTGTGAGTAGCTGTTGTCTTCAACTTCGCGGTTGAGCCAGCGTCGGCGAATGGTGGTGACAACTCCCTCGAAGGTGATGTTGAAGTAACGGTTGGCATCGTGATTCTTGAGCTTGTGCTTGTCAGCGTAAAGGAGAAATTGGCGGTCGTCTTCACTTAACATCCCCGTCGGTACATCGACGTCGATTCCGCAAGCCAGGACCCGCTTGAAGTAAGCACCTCCTACCTTGAAGTCGGGGTGCCGAATTGCTCCTTGGTTCAAACTGAGGCTCCAGTCCATGACGCGGTCTACGTCTACCTCGATGCTGTAGCCGACGCCGCTGCATAGCGGGCACATGCCTTCCGGGCGGTTGAAGGAGAAGATGTTGGAGTTATCGGGGGCGCGCGGTTCACCGCACCTCGAGAATAGCAGGCGCAACATGGTCCAGGCCTCCGTGAACGTCCCGACGGTGGAGCGGCTGGTGCGACCGACCCGCTTCTGATCGATTACCAGCGCGCTGCCCAGACCGCTCAACTTGTCCACATCAGGACGCTCGTAGCGCGGCATCCGATGCCTTGAGTATGTGGAGAAAGTCTCCAGGAGTTGGCGTTGCGCTTCGGTGAAAATGGTGTCGTAAGCCAGTGACGACTTGCCTGAGCCAGAGACCCCGGTGATGACCACCAGTTTCTCTTTGGGGATGTCGAGATCAATGTTCTTGAGGTTGTTCTGTCGTGCACCTCGCACGCCTATGACTGGTCCCAATTGCCACCTCCTCAGCGCCGCTGATGGCATCATGGTAACTGAACGTTAGTTCAGTAGCAAGAGGCATTGTTTGGGGGACACCTGTTAACATCGTGGCCTGTTTCACACCACCCATCACCGGCATGGTCGAGTGGTTCTCCCCGCGCTATGCCCGCAATGGCGTGGGTGGGGTGAAGCGCAGCGCATCGACGGGCGTGGTTGGCTATCTGACTGTGCGGTGCAAGTGTCGCCGATAGCAACGGCAGTGCCGTTGTCTCGGATCATAGGTTCAGGTGGTGTATTGCGAATTAATGGTGACGTAGTCGTGGGTAAGGTCGGTGGTGTACATCTCGGCCTGACCTTCGCCGACGCCTAGAGCGAGATCGATAGCGACTTCTTTTTGGGAAAATGCTCTGTCGACGCTGGCCTGTTCGACGACTAGTGGCGTGCCATCCATGAAGACTCTGATTCCTCCCAGGGAGAGTGCCAGACGTTCTTCGGCGAAGTTTGCCTGGGTGTTGGCCATGGCGGCGAGGATGCGGCCCCAGTTGGGATCG
>CALGBT010000847.1 GCA_937884235.1 uncultured Pseudomonadota bacterium | reverse complement strand
TGCCGGAAAGGGCCTGCGGATGGGTATCAGCAGCTTGCGAGCGGACCGCATTGACCGTGAAGTACTTGAACTTTTGCGCGCCACGGGAGGGGAAATGCTGACTGTGGCCGCTGACGGGTCCAGTCAGAGGTTGCGCGACGAGTTGTGCAAGGACATCACGGAGGAGTCTCTCGTGCGTGCGGCAGAGTTGGCTCAAGAGGTGGGGCTGAGCGCGCTCAAGCTCTACACGCTCATTGGCGTTCCTGGCGAGTGCGACGACGATCTCGACGAGTTCGTGGAGCTTGCCAATCATCTGCGCACCATTCTCCCGGTGATGGTGAGTGTCAGTATCTTCGTACCCAAACTTGGCACCCCCCTGGCTGATGCGCCGTGGATCTCGCCCAAGGAAGGTACGCGTCGGATGCGCTATCTGCTGCGGGAAAGTTCTCAGGGCATCCGCTACAATCAGCTGTCGCCGCGGGAAGCTACGTTGCAGGCGGTGCTCTCTACGGCCCGTCCAGAAGACGGCGCAACGTTGGTGGCCGCGGCTCGGCAGGGTGGCAGCTTCGCCGACTTCAAACGACTGATGCCTGGCCGATTCTAGTTTTGCAGGCGAATGCTATTTCAGGGAATCTACAGGAAAGACCAGGATACCGAAGTAGTCCGCGGCGATGACTACAGTATCATCGAAGACGTAGACCCGGTTGATTGACCCCTGGCTGAGCTTGTAGCGAATTTGCTCTCCAGGTGCCCAGTCGTCGACTCCCGGTACGACCACCAGGCCTTCCCCGCCATCACCTACCAACAGACGGCCACCAGCCAGGGCCAATCCGCGCACGACGTCAAGGTTGGGATAACAATGCTCTGGCGCCTTGCGGGAAGCGTGTGGTAGCAAGCAGAACCCCTCTTTGCCACGGCTCACTGCGAGGCCGCCAGGCACGACCAACACTTGCCTGACATCCCCGGGCTGACGCGTCTGATGGGATTGCACAAGCCGCGCCTGGGCCTCCGGCTCAACGGTAATCTCCACCACGCCCCCGCGGCCATTGGCGACCAGGATAGAGAGCAATTCAGAGGAGGCTGGGGCGCCAAATTGCACCTGACGAGCATAGCCGTCAGTATCGTAAGTGGCGAGGTAGTGCGGGGAATCGGGAGTTGCTACATCGTACAATCCAACGCCCATTACTCCCATGGCCACGGCCAGATGGTGGCCCGAGAGGGCAACTCCCATGGCCGCACCGGGCGTATCTATGGTGCCGACGATGACCGGCTCATCCTCTCCGCCTACGCGGCCCACGAGCTTCACCCCGGATGGCCCGTTGGCAACTGCCAGCAGCCCGTCACTATGGGCCAGGTCATTGACAGAATCCGGCAGCAGCAGCTTCTTCGCCAGGGGCTCGAGGCGTTGCGGCGCCGAGACTGTGCCTGTGGTCTTGCCCATATCGTAAAAGAGAACGCCGTAGGTGCTACCCGCTGCCAGACGCCCATGGCCTAGATTGGCGGCACAATAGCTCCGATTGGTCAGCTGGGCGGTAGGTTCTGGTGGAGCTTTCTCTTGACCCAGCAGCGGTGAGGCGAGAAGCAAGAGGACTCCCAGCGTAAAGACCAACGCCCGGTTCATTCGTCGCCCTCCGTTACGGTCGCGGCCATTTCCAGGGGGAGCTCAACCTTTCGGAAGAGAGCGATGAAGGCGTTGTCGTGGACGACACTCGTCACCAGTCCCAACCCATGCTCCTTGTGCAGGAGAATGTCATCTTTCTGGTAGGTGACAAACTTGTCGTAGCGCTTGGCATAGCGAGCATCAACATCAGCGGTCAGCTTCCGCCAGCGCTTTGTCACATCGGTGGCGGAAGCCGCTTCTATCCTGTTCCCGG
>CALGBT010000846.1 GCA_937884235.1 uncultured Pseudomonadota bacterium | reverse complement strand
GCTCATTGCCCCCCTCGTCTGCAAGTTGCTGGCCATTGAAGATAGACCAGTTGTGCCTGATGTTCAACCACGGACCAGCCATTTTGCATGGAAGAAGTTAGCGGAGCTACCGAAAACGATGGGCTATCAGCGCCCGGGCCAGGGACGGCCGGCTGAACAGACGTGACGGCGGTCCGAGTTGCTGATGAAACCGCAGTCGCGCTTGCAGAAATGCCTCATGTCAGAGTCACTGATGAAGCCACAGTCCGACTTGCAGAGGTGCCGCAGGTCTCCATCCGAGATGAAGCCGCAATCGGCCTTGCAGTAATGGCGCAGGTCTGAGTTTCCAATAAAGCCGCAATCGGACTTGCAAAGGTGACGGAGGTCAGAATCAGAGACGAAGCCGCAATCGGACTTGCAGAAGTGCCGCAGGTCGGCATCGGCGATGAAGCCACAATCGCCGGAACCTGCTGCGGCCAGAGAGACGACGACTCTGGCCCAGAGGGAGAGCAGGGAGAGAGTCATGAGCGGGAAGAACGACGGCGCAGTGCGACGTAGAGTCCTAGCCCGAGAAGGGCAACAAGCAGCCAGGATGGCGACAGGGGGCGATTGCTCTCAAGGGTGCTGCAGGAGCAGCCGCCGCCACCGCCCTTGTCCTCCTCTTCATTCTTGACGCATTGGCCAAAGAAGGCGTGATAGCCTTCGGGGCAGGTAAGGACATCGGGCACACACTGGTTGTTCTCGAGTTTGTAGCCGTCGGGGCAGGGATTGACCTCTTCCTTCTTGCACTCCCCGTTCGTCAGGACGTAGCCGTCGGGGCATTCCTTGTCTGGGACATCGACCCCCGGGTCATTGGTGTCAACGTCGGGGACATCTTCGCCCTCGATTACATCAGGGCCGCCATCCTCAACGCACTCATGCTCAACGCAAGAGTCGCTAGGTTCGCACTCGCCGCAGGAAGTACCAGCACCATCATCGCCACACTTCCAGTTGTTCTGGGCGCAAAGATCGGGCTTCTCCAGGCAGATATACCCCGCGGCACAATACTCGCCTTCGCCGCACTTCCCGCAATCACCCTTGCAGGGAACACACATATTGGAGTTGGGGTCGCAGATGAGACCTTCAGGACAGGTGCTGAGCGGCCCACACTCCTCCGTGCCTCCTTCGAGGCACTGGTGGGGACAGCCGTTGGGGCCACACTCTTTGCCAAAGCAACCGGCAGTCGGATTACAATCCTTCTCGCAGAGCCCGTCGTCGGTACAGTCGAAGCCGGCCGGACAGACACCGCACATACCGCCGCAGTTGTTGTCGCCACATTCTTTGCCGCTGCAGTTGGGCTGGCAGATCTGGCAGACGTAGATCTCCAGGTCATCTTCGGGATCGGGGTTGACGTCGCAAACCCAACCAACAGGGCAGTTGCCACAGGAGCCACAAGCCACGCACTGTCCAGTCATGGCGTTGCACTGCTGCCCCACCGGACAATCCGACGGCTTCTTGCATTCCCCGAGGGGAACATCCATGCAACCGGCGGGACAGGAATTGGGACCGCAAGGCATCTTCACGCCCATCTCGAGAGGGTGGTCGCAAACGGCGACACATTCGACACAGAGTCCTTCGTTCTGTTCGTCCTTGCAGACGAGGCCGGGCGGGCATTGGCCACACTGATTACCACAGCCATCGCCGCCACACTGCTTCACCTGGCCAAAATCGTTGACGCAGCTGGGAGCACAGGGCTCACAGGTGAAGGTTGCGGGGTCGCCATCTTCAATCGTCTCGTCGCAGGTATAACCAGCCGGGCATTCGCCACAACTACCATCACAGCCATCGTTGCCACAGAGCTTGGGTTGCCCCTCTTCGGTGGTGCAGTTGGACTGGCAGGGGATGCACTGGAAGGTGCCGGGGTCGCAGGATTCTGACTCCAGGCACTCACCGCATGCGGGACAACCGTCGCCGGGAACTCCGCACTGCTTGCCGGCGCAAGAGCACTTATCTTCGACACAGATGTAGCCCTCACTACAGTAGTGGCCTTCGGGGCAGACTCCGCAAACGTTCTGGCCCGGACACTCATCCCAACCGCATTGCTTGTAGGAGATGAAGAGTGGCGGTACGAGGCATTGTGGCGTACAGGAAGGCACACACATGCCACCCTGGCAATACCAATTGCCGGGGCACATGCCGCAGCTTCCACCACAGCCATCGTCACCACACTCCTGGCCAAGGCAATTGGGTGCGCAGTTCATCGCCTCGACACATTTGTAACCCAGCAGCTTGGAGCACGACGGGGCTTCCGGTGGACATGAGCCACAGGTATCGCCGCAATAGTCGGGGCCGCACTCCTTGGCAGTGCAGTACGGGAAGCAGGCCGCGGTGCAGATGGTGCCCACACCATCAGCTTCGCAGGAGAGTCCGGCAGCGCAGGTGCCACAAACATCACCACAGCCATCGTCACCGCACTGTTTGCCGAGGCAACTGGGCTTGCAGTACTTCACACATTTGCCGGTATCGAAATTACACTTGGATTCCGGGTCACAGAAGCCGCATTGGCCGCCGCAGCCATCATCCCCACACTGAATTCCGTCACACTTGGGCAGGCAGGCTCCGGGGACGCATACCCCGTCGATGCAGGGAACACCCTCGTCGCAGTTGCCACAACTCCCAGCGCAGCCATCGGAGCCGCAGGCTTTGCCGTCACATTTCGGTTCGCAGGGTTCCGCCAGGCATTTGAAGAACTTGTTGCAGAAGAAACCATCGTTGCAAGTGCCGCACGACTTCACACCACATGAATCGAGGCCGCAGTCACGCCCTTCACAGGAGGGAACACACTCCTTGATACAGGCCCCGTTCTGGCAGTCATAGCCTTTCGGGCAGATGCCGCAGAGACCGGCGCAGCCATCGGCACCACACTCTTTTCCGTTGCAACTCGGCTTGCAGACTTCACAGCCACCGCCACACTCATCGGCACACATGGCCGCGCAAAGGGAGTCCCATTTGCCTGTGCAGCAAAACGAGTCGATGGCACAGACACATTCCTGGCAGGCACAGCCGTGACAGCCGGGAGTAGCTGAGGGGGTGCAGCCGTCGGTGCTGCCACAGCCACCGCATTCCCGGCAAGCTTCGACACAGACGGGGTCCCAGCTCACATTACAGCAATAGGGATCCTTGCCACAGACACAGTCTTCACATGGGCAATCGCAACAGCCTTTCTGCTCCCAGGCAGGTGCGCAGCCATCGACGATGCATGAATAGGGGTGGACGCATGCCGGGTCGCCCTTGGGCACCGTCGCACAGTCATAGACGCCAGCACCACTCTTCCAGCCACAGGCCGGCTTGGCGGCACAGGAGAGTTCACAGAGAACCCCCCCTTCACACCAGCGGACCGCCGAGTCGTTGGTACAACACCCCTGATAGGCGATGTCATAGCAGCTGTCGGCAACCTTGACCCCGGGAGCGCAAGGGTTGCCGGCGCCCATCACCCCGCCCTGGATAACCAGGACCATCAAATAGAACACGGTAGTTTGCATGCTGCACTCCGTTCTTCACGCATATTGCGTGGCACAGAGTACCATAAAGAGGAGGGCGCAACAAGAACGATGCAAATCACAACCAGGGTTCAACGTCAGACCACTTGACACCGCCCACAAAGTCCCCCTGGATATGGCCCTCCTTATCGATAACCACCAGGTATGGAATGGTATCAACGTTATAGGCCCGGTGGGCGGCTCCCTGGTCATATGCAACCGGCAGAGTGATGGACTCCTGGCGCAAATAGGCAACCAGTGTGGCTGGCGCATCGTTGGAGATGACCAGTACTTCCAGGCGATCGCCGGCTTGCTCGCTGATCTCCTGGATATGGGGCAACTCGGTGCGGCACGAGGGGCAATCGGTGGAGAAGAAATTAATGAGCAAGGGCTTACCCTTGAAATCCGCCAGCTTGAGTTCCTTGCCATCGGGGATCGCACGTACCGTGAATGCCGGGGCGGTACCACCCTCGGCAAAATGTCCGCCCCTGCGAATGACGCCAAAAGCCATCAGCGCAGCATAGATCATGGCGCCGATGAGAAGAATATCGAAACCACGCTTCAGGAGCACGTGCCCGTCGATCTTCTGTCGCCCGTTTTGTTCCTTCTTCTTCGCTTCGGTCATATTAATGCTCCGTCCAGAATTCCATACAACAGAGCCACGGCGGCTCAGGTCGGTTACAGTCTATTCACGGCTGGCGGTTGTGCAAGAACACAAGTCCCTGGAGCCGCCGAAACCTCCCGGGGACTGCCGCACCCTCGCTGGGCGACGGGCACAAGTGACCACCAGCATTGTCATGCGTCCGCCCCGCTTGACCGGGATTGATGCCAGGCGTAAGGTATGAATCACGATGTTTGGAGGCCAGATGTCCCTGCTGCGTAGCGGCCCACCGCTGTACCTGGTTCTACTGCTCCTGACGGGGTGCGGTGCAGACCCGGCTGCGAATCCCCACATCGACTTCTCCGACTACCACGTGCTGCCTGATGATGCGCTGGCCACCGACGGGGCGGAGGTAGTCTCGCGTGCAGATGGCAAGGCCCTGGATCTCAGTGATGGACGTCAGGACGCCGATGACGGCATGGTAGCTGAAGACTTGCCGACCATCTGCAAACCAGGCATTGCTTCGTGCAAGACGGGCAAGGTGGTGCAATGTAACGATGCGGGTACCGGCTTTGAGGTGCTGGACAACTGCGACGATGATAATAAGTGCACGGAAGATGGTTGCGCCGATGCCATCTGCACCCACGAAGAGGTGAGCGGAAGTTGCTGCCAGCCGCCCTGCGACATCGGCCATCTCTGCATCAGTAACGAATGCATTTGCGCGGCCAACTGCATGGGCAAGGAGTGTGGTGACGATGGCTGCGGCGGCAGCTGTGGCGAGTGCACGGGCGAGGCAGGCTGCAGCCTGACGGGCAAGTGTAAGTGCCAGCCGGTCTGTGATGGCCTCGAGTGCGGCGATGATGGCTGCGGTGGCAGTTGCGGCACTTGCCTCGCCCCCGGCTTCTGCCAGGACGGCGCATGCCAATGCACTCCCCAGTGCGAGGGCAAAGCCTGCGGCGACGACGGTTGCGGCGGGAGCTGCGGTGCCTGCCCTGCCCTGCACAAGTGCGAGGCCGGGGTCTGCACCTTCTCGTGCTCTATCTGCCCGACCCTGGATGGGTGCACATCGGCCCCGTTTGGCCAGCACGTCTACTACTTCTGCGTTGCTGGCAAGTCATTTGAAAGCAGCCGGAATCGGTGCACCGACAACCAGGCCCACCTGGCCACCGTGGGCACCGCTGAAGAGAACGCTTTTCTGGCTGCGGGCATTCAGGGGGCATCTTCCTGGATTGGCTATTATCAGGAGTGGTACACATGGGAGTGGCGCTGGGTGACCGGCGAATCCAAGTCCTTTGACAAATGGGCCGACGGGCAACCTGACAACGGCGGTTTCTGGCCTCCGGACGAAGACTGTACCGAGCTCCGTCCTGACGGTTTCTGGAACGACCTCGAGTGCAACGATAACCGCCCCTATATCTGCGAGTTTGAGCCACCACAATGAAAGACCAGACAACGGGAAGACAGACCCTCGGCAAGCAAGGGTTTGCGTTGCTATTCGCCGCCTTGACGGGGCTTGCCACCTTTGCCTTCGCAGCCCTGGTCGGGCCGGTACGACTGTTCGCAGTGGCCACCGGGGAGACGATCCTGATTCCCGTTTGGTATCAGGCCCTGGCCGGCGTATTGTTCGGCGTTTTGATGGCTGAGGCAGTAATTGATTTTCGGGAATTCCAGCACTGGCTACGACGCCTGGCTCCCACCATCATCCTGATGCTGCTGGGAGTGCTGCGCGGTCTTCGCTGGGCGGGGCGCTTCACTCCCAGTGGCCACGCAGTCGTCGCCTCGTACTTCCTGCTCCATCAACTGGCGGCCCATCGCGCCGGTCGCAGTTGGAAGCTGGTCCTGGGGGCCGCCATCTTGACCATCACAGCCCTCTACAAGCTCTTTGTGCTGCGAGACGCAGCCACGTTGCTGCTAGGCGTGGGGACTGGCCTCTTTGCCTGGGGGGTGGTGCAGGTCTGTTCAACCGTGGTCGCACTTCGATCCCGGGCCTTCCATCGGCGCCACGATGGGGATGGGGGATAACGGAAAGACATGGCTGTTGAGAGAATCCGTGCCATCCTCGTTGAAGTCGAAACGCGCTGCAACCTGGCCTGTATTTACTGTTACAACTGCTGGAAGGCCGCTCCGGGGTATCCACGGGGGCGGCTCTCCACCCGCAAAACCATCAAGATGATTCGGAAGATGGCCAAGGAGGCTGGCGCTGACCAGATTGCGCTCACCGGGGGGGAACCGCTGCTGCGGGACGACCTGCCGGATATCGCCGCGGCGCTGACCCTGGATGGCCGCTCCGTTTCGGTACTCACCAACGGCATGCTGATGACGCCCGCATGGGCTGAAGACCTGCTGAAGACCGGCGTAAAACTCTTTCAGTTGACCCTTCTCTCGATGCAGGAAGAGGTCCACGACAGCCATTGTGGACAAGGAGCCTTCAAAGGGATTATGCAGGCCCTGGATATTCTGCGGGCAGTAGGGGCCCAGGTGGCCATCACCGTTGTGGTGACCAGCAGGACCATTGACGAATTGCCCGAGCTGATGACGTTCATCCGCAGCATCGGCCAGCGCAGCTTTCTACTCAATCGGTACAACCCGGGCGGCCCTAAGGTGGCGGACGGAACCTCTGGCGAGTTGATGATGGACCGAGCGGAAACCGAGCGCATGCTAAGGCACGCTCAGGAGGGGGCCATCAGGCTCGGGATGTCACCAGTGGTGGCCGTGCCGATTCCGCCTTGCGTCATCGACCGCTCGCAATTCCCCAAGGTCCGTTTTGCCGGCTGCTCCGCAGCCACCAACAACGCCTACTACACCCTCGATCCCCTGGGCAATGTCCGGATGTGCAACCATTCGCCGGTGATCTTGGGCAATATCTTCAAGTCCCATTTTCTCGACCTCGCCAACGGTCCGGCCAGCACCGAGTGGCTCACCGTCAAACCAGATTTCTGCAAGCCCTGCCCCGGCTGGGATGCCTGCAAAGCCGGCTGCCGGGCAACAGTACAGCAGCAAGGGAAACCCCTCACTTGCCTTGATCCCTATGTTGATGCGAATGTGGACAAGGCGGCGTTCGGTTTCCAGAAGTAGTCGGGGGCGCACGTCTGGCGCGCCCAGGGGGTTTGGACGACATGAACCATCGCGACGAATCGACGGAAGCCTGGAAGCGGGCCCTGGTTGCCACGGGCAAAGGTCTGGCAGCCACTGGACGCTTTGTTGGCACGAAGGTGGCCGAGGCCTACCGGGGCATTGACCCAGACCTCCGTATGCACATTGCGCAACTCCCACTCATGAGCTACAGCCTCTTCGCACGAAGCCGGCGCCCCCCGGCCGCGGGGACTCCCGACGGGCACCCACCGCTGGTCTTCGTCCACGGGCTGGGTGGCGGCCGGGGGGATTTCGGGCCCATGGCCTGGTACCTGAAACGCATGGGACGGCGGCGGAGCTACTCCATCCACTTCCAGGAGACCGGGGACGTCGTGGCCCGCGGGGCTGAACTAGCAGAATTCATTCGAGAAGTGGTGACGGTCACCGGAGAGCCCCAGGTAGACCTGGTTGCCCACAGCATGGGCGGGCTATTGGCAAGGGTCGCTGTGGTGGACCACGATCTTGGCAGTACCGTCCGGCGGCTGGTGACCATGGGCAGCCCACACGGCGGCACCTTTGCTGCGCGACTTGGCAATACCCCGGTCACCCATGACCTCCGTCCGCAGAGCGAATTCCTGGAGCGGCTGGCCCATTGCCCGCTGCCGCCCACCGTGGCGGTCACCTCTTTCTGGAGCAACAGCGACCTGGTGATCATGCCCCCCGAATCGGCGGCACTCGCCGGCAGCAATCAGGTGGACATGACACCATCCACACACTACGGCTATCTGCTGGAGCCGAGGTGTTGGAAGGCGGTTTATAAGGCTTTGTCGAGTGATGTGGTGGTGAGCTAGCCGTTTGCTTCCAGCGCTGCTACCTACTTCTTCTTCTCAACGATATCAAAGAGATAGTTCGTGTCGTAGGTTCTGACGTAAAGCTTGCCATCCTTGGGAACAATAAATTCAGGTGCGCTCTTGAGGGTGGTCTTGAGCCACCGCTTGCCGGTGAAGCGGTTGAGCACGTAGAGATAGTCCTTCTCTTCGGTGAAACCGTAGCCGGTGATTACGGCCCCCTGGTAGAGGACGAACCCACGGTAGCTGGAGATCAACTGACCTGAAACCCAGAGGACGTTGTTGGATTCGAGGTTCAGGGCAACGAGGTAGCCGGTACGATTCTTCGTGATGTTAGCGTAGCCGTTGTAGTTGCAATCGAAGTAGAGAATACTCCCGTCCACGTGAGCATCGTTCATCTTGAGGATGCCGGGATGGAAGTCCTCCAAGACGAAGAGCTTCTGCGGCACAAAGTCTGCATTGAAGACCACCGCGGTGTAGTTGAACTCCTCGTCATAGATGGACGAAAGCCCCTTCTCTGCTTCTGCGCCAGAGCGCTTCTTCACCACCTCGTAGATCCCCACGTGCAGCTTCTCAGAGGAGCGGAAGAACTTCAGATCGCCCCAACGTGTAGTCCCGGGAACATGGCGCCATTGTTCATCTTTCTGGCCGACTGGCTGCGGCAGGACGTTGTCTGCAAACCACTGGTCGTCATCGATAATGCCATTGCCCTTGTGGGAAATCTTCCGCAGGGAAATCCGCAACCCGGCCAGGTCTTCGATCCCCTTGGCCTGGTAGGGATGACCTGGGTGCTTGACCACGGTTGGAGTGAGTCCCTGGTCGATTAGCGCAGAAGCATCCTGAGCGGAGGCAGAGGTGACAGCAAGGGCAAGAAGAACCAGTACGGCAAATCCAGACGTAGCAAATCGACGCATCTTGGTAACCTCGTTGGCAAGTCGTCTTCCAATGTGACCGGGGAATTGTAGGGGGGGCGACTGGCAAAGTCCAGCCGCTGGACCGCTACAGCGGGATCGACCCGTGCTTGCGGGGGCGGGGCAGGGTTTCATGTTTGCCTCGCAACATGTCTAGTTGGCGAATCAGAGTCTTTCGGGTCTGGGCGGGTTCGATGACAGCATCGATGCGGTTCTGCGCAGCTGCCACGTAGGGATTGAGATGCTCATCACGATAGGCATCGGTGAGTTGCTGGCGCAAATCAGGGTCGTTGCCGGCTTGCTTGAGTTCCCGCCGATGGACAATGCCAACTGCGCCCTCGGCCCCCATCACCGCGATCTCAGCTGAGGGCCAGGCCAGGACCCGGTCATAGCCCATGTCCTTTGAGACCAGGGCAATATAGGCTCCGCCAA
>CALGBT010000845.1 GCA_937884235.1 uncultured Pseudomonadota bacterium | reverse complement strand
GGTATCAGCTTGCCCCGTATCCATGGCCAGCGAATCGGCCGAAGAAGGGAGTTCTCCCGCGGTATCGGCGGTGGGGTCCGGTTCCGTGATGCTGTTGCCGCTGGAACTGGCGGGTGAGCAGGAACAGGTGGCGAAGAGCAGCAGAGCACAAACGACGGGTCTCATGAAGTACCTCCGCGGCAACAATACTTGGTCTCTTTGCCGTGTGCCAGCATCATGGGACCTCTTGGTAGGTATTTGGCCATAGGCATGGGACCGGGTGTTGGCCACATATGGGACCACCCTCGCACGGGACCCCTTGACTACGCTCGGGGCAGGCCTGCGCGGTCCGGAGCAAGGGTGGCCGGCCTGACGGCAGGTGCTGGGTTGGGTATGGGCGGGGCTGACAACGGCAAGGCACAGGTGGTGTGCGGAGACGCTTCGACTCCGCTCCGCTGCGCTCAGGGCGATACTTTGGGGGCACAGCGCAATTGCGTCCTAGCCACTATTGAACGGTGCCTTCATGGGCGTTAGTATGATTGGAGATGAAGCCCACGCCCATAGCTTTGCTCCTGCTCGGTTGCCTGAGCATGGCCTGTCGCCCCACCGAGGCCCCTCCGCCGGCCCCCTCCCCGTCCCCTTCCGGTCCCGTGTTTTCGCCGCTGACCGCCGAGCAAGCAGCTTCGCTGGTTGCTTTGTCGTTGGCGTGTGCGGAGCGTGAGTACCCCAACAAGCCGGGTAGCGTGCTTGACGGCGACGATGCCGTGGTGCCTCCCCGCAAGCGGACGCCGGTCTTTTACGGCTGCTTCGACTGGCATTCGGCGGTGCATGGACATTGGACCTTGGTGCGGATACTGAAGTTATTCCCGGATTTGCCTGAGGCGGCCGCCATTCGGGCGCAGCTGGCGCGGCACCTCACAGTCTCCCGGCTGGCGGCTGAGTTCGAGTTTTTCAGCCAGGAGCGCAATCTCACTTTTGAGCGGCCGTACGGCTGGGCCTGGCTCCTGCGTCTTGCCGCAGAGTTGCACACCTTCGATGATCCTGATGCCCGGGTTTGGAGTCAGAATCTCTCCCCACTGGCAGACCTGCTGGCGCGGCGAACCGCAGACTACTTGACCCGACTCAGCCATCCGATTCGTGTTGGTACCCACGCCAACACCGCCTTTGCGCTGTGCCACATCTACGACTTCGCTACTATGACCGGTGAAGAGCCCCTGGTCGCCGCCATCGACGCCTCTGCCCGTCGCTTCTATCTGGCGGACCGGGCTTGCCCGGTAGCCTACGAGCCGTCGGGGGAGGACTTCATCTCACCTTGTCTGGCCGAAGCGGATCTCATGCGGCGAGTCCTGACCAGGAGAGAGTTTGCGCGGTGGCTCGACGATTTTCTGCCACCGTCGGAGGCACCGGAGTTCGCTCGCCTGGCGGTACCCCCGGAGATCCGCGACCTCCAGGACCCGCGCATTGGCCACCTCATCGGCCTTGATTTTCACCGGGCGTGGTGCTTCGCCGGCCTCGCCGGGGCTTTGCCGGGCGACGACTCCCGGATTCCCCACTATCGCCAGTTGGCGGTCGACCATAATGCCGCCGGGCACGCGGCGATGTCAGATTCGGGTTATGGCGGGGCCCATTGGCTGGCATCGTTTGCCCTCTTCGTCCATGCCCTCGAAGCAGAGTGACCTGCGAGTCAGTCGTGTTCACCAGAGATTCGTCCGCCGCTACCACCGGGATAATTGCTAAGTGAGTCCGGGGACCCGGCTGAATATTTGGCGTCAGGGGCCAACCGCCGTAAACTGTTAGGGCATACGATGGAGGTGAATCATGACGGCACTACTTATCCCGGCAACGGCCTTGGCGGCAGACCTGTTGGCTTTGGTGGCTACCTCACCGCAGGGTCTGCTGATGGCGGCGCTGCTGGGAGTGACTGCCTTCCTGCTCAGGCGCTGGCAGTAGGACTCATCCCCGAGCATCTACTCCGCCGCGGCTGGTGCGTCCGCACATCGCTGATGGCAGGAGCCTCTGTTTGGTATCAGCAGCTTGGAAATCAGACGACGGGGTTGGCCAAGCCGCTCCGGCTGAGGTTCGTGGGCTGATTCGGTTGCTAGCGCCGTGCCATCTTCAGCTGGGTTCGGTTCTACAGGCCCAGTTGGAGTTGCGGTAACAGCCAGTCCGCAAATCGCTCGTGAGTTTGTCGGCTCCAGTGCACGTCTTCGGCCATCTCTTGTTCGAACCATTGGGCAGTGGGTGGTTGCTGTACGAGTGAGCGAAGGAAGGGCTCGGGATCCAGGGTGTTCAGGCCTAGTTCCTGGGCTGCTGCCAGCAGCAGCAGCCGCCGTCGCCGCGCCTGCTCGTAGTTTTGCAGCAGTTCTGTTCGATCCGGGATGACGACAACGGTAAGCCCCATCTGGTGTTTGTCAGTCTCTTGCTTCAGGGCTGCGAGGGAGGCCTTGACGACGCTCAAGGCCTCGTCCTCCGGCAGCGAGTCCATGCGCAACGCCTCGATGGCCCGCAGCAGGTGGCGGGGGGCCATC
Source organism: uncultured Pseudomonadota bacterium (assembly GCA_937884235.1). Lineage (GTDB taxonomy): Bacteria > Myxococcota_A > UBA9042 > CAIXZC01 > CAIXZC01 > CALGBT01. Next base: position 1,481 of record CALGBT010000845.1, on the reverse strand, counting down.
AGGTCCGTGGCCAGGACGCGGAGCAAGAGCGGTGCCAGACTGATTTTGTAACGCACGTCATGGGCTATTGTGCCGGGTTCCGGGCACTGCCAGACCGGGTCTGCGCCGTGCCAGTCCAGGAGCCTCGCCTGGTTGCAGAATGGGTAGCGCATGCCGGCCTCAAAGAGGTCGTTGCCGGCAAACAGGTAAAGCACCACCCGTTTGATGCGCAGTCGTTCTACCAGTTGCGTGAAGAGCAAGTATTCATAGTCGGGGCCAACGCCCTGGATGCCAGCATTGAAGTGGGTGCGAGCGAAATCGCGGTGGCCGAGATGGCTGACGAAGGTCTCCTCAAGGTTGACCGAGTTGCCGTGCACGATGGAGTCGCCCAGGTGGAGGATTACGGGGGCGTCGATGTCGGCGGGGGAGGTGGCGAGGGCGATGCGTTCGTTGAAGACCTCCGGGAAACGGTCTGGATAGAGGAGTTGGGCGCGGGGGTCGCCGAGTGTTTCCACGTTGGGCCGGGTCAGGGGGAAGCCCCCGGTGTCGTCGGTGCTGGCGGTCAAGCGAGGCGGCGTGAGCAGCCTGCTGCCCCCCTCGAGGCCGGCCAGAGCCATCAGCAGGCTGAGCGCCAACAGGCCAAGGTTCTTGAGCGACGGGCGATACTGCGCCCAGACGATGGCGCACAAAGCGAAGACCATCGCTGCCATCAGGGGGTCCCAGACTCCCAGCAGCAGCCAGTTGACGGGGCAGACGAAGGGGAAGGCCAGGGTGGTGCCGACGGCCAGAGCAAGACCCACGGCTCGCCATTTTGGCGGGGCCCACCGGAGCAACCCGCCAACCAGAAGACCTGCGAGCACAGCAGCCAGCAGCAGGCCCAGACCAATGGTCAGGGCAACACCCCAGGTGACGGTATCACCCTCGTCGGGTTCTTCCTCCTGCAGCGGCTGATCACTGGCTGGCAGGGTGATGAAAAGGGCTTTGGCATCGAGTGTGGTCAGGGCGGTATGGAGGCGCGCTTCCACGGCCAGAGAGGCCTTGGACCCGGTTCGTTCGATACAGCAGCAGCCCATGACTTCGCCCTTGCACCGAGGCCCATGAGCGCTGAGAGAGAGTTGGAGTCGCTCCCCCTCAGGTTCTGACTCCAGGGTGCCGCGTGCCTGGCCCCCTTGGAGGGCCAGAGTGGCAGCTTCGCCCCACAGCCCGTGGCGGGCGAAGACCTCCTGGATGGTAGTCCCCGCGGTGGGACTCAGGAGCATCTCTGCGGGCTGGGCTGAGAGCAATGTGGGGAGGAGAAAGGAGAGTGCGAGCATCATGAAGGGGCGGGGACGGTGAAGAGAGGTGGCGATCCGTGTCATGGTTGCCTGAGCTTCGTTTGCCCGGCAATCGGGCGAGCCGTCGCGACAGTGTGACGATACTCCCAACTATTTGCAAAGCCAACATCTAAAGAGCCATCCGCGCTGTAGCGGTTATTGGGCCGTCGTCCCAATGTGTCATCCCGA
>CALGBT010000844.1 GCA_937884235.1 uncultured Pseudomonadota bacterium | reverse complement strand
TGCGACGACGGCGACCCCTGCACGGCGGGCGACAAATGCGCCCTGGGTATTTGCGAGGCCGGCGCCACCATTGATTGCACCGATGCCAACCCTTGCACCGCCGACAGTTGCCTTGACGGCAAGTGCATTCATGCACCCCAGGACGGGGCCTGTGACGACAATAACCCCTGTACCGAGAACGACATCTGCACCGGGGGGCTGTGCGTCGGCTCCTCACTCACGGTCTGCGAAGACAACAACGTCTGCACGCAGGACTATTGCCTGCCGCTACAGGGGTGCCAGCACGACCCCATGGCCGGCGCTTGCGATGATGAAGATGCCTGTACCTTGGATGACCAGTGTCAGGCGGGAGCGTGTGTTGGCGGAGCCGCTCCCGACTGCGATGACAGCAACGTCTGCACCACCGACTCCTGTGACCCTGAACTGGGGTGCGTTCACTCCCACAACGATGGTGCCAACTGCGATGATAGTAATGCGTGCACCCAGACCGACACGTGCAACGCCGGGGCATGCATCGGCAGCGATGCCCCGAACTGTGATGATGCCAACATCTGCACAACCGACTCCTGCGATACCGTGCAGGGTTGCCTGCACACTAACGACGACGGCAAGAGCTGTGATGATGGCAACCCGGCCACCACCAACGACAAGTGTACGGGCGGCGTCTGCGAAGGCTCCACCTCAGGGGTTTGCGGCGACAAGCTGAGCAAGGACCCGCAACAGGTGAAGCCAGGCTGGACGCTCTGCTACGTACCCCAGAATCCACCGGGGAACATCGCCGCCTCTCCCTGCAACACACTCTTCAATTCGTCGGGCAAGACGTACGGCTGCTGGCACGGACACAGCGTCTACCCGCATGAGAACGACAACGGTATGGTGCAAAACGCCTGCCAAGCCGGCATGCAGAATGGTACTCGGTATATCGATTGGGGCGGCACTGACCATATCCTGACGGTTTGCATCCAGAATTAGCAAACTGATGAGCGTGAGGTAAGGTCTGCTTCTCTGGGCAGGTGGGTGGACGGAGGAGTGGACGTGGACCACGCTGGACCACGCTGGACGTGGACGAAGGAGTGGACGTGGACGTGGACCACGCTGGACCACGCTGGACCACGCTGGACGTGGACTAGGTGGACAGAGGAGTGGACGACAGGCGTTGCTGAACATGGATTTCAGAGTCCACCGTCCACGCCTTACCCGGGTCCACCTGTCCAGAGTGGTCCAGTTCGGTCCAGTGTGGTCCACCCCGGGCGTCCACCGTCCACTCCTCCGTCCACGTCCACTCCTTACCCGCAGCGCAACCGTTGACCAAGCGGGCACATCGGGCGTACTCTGCACATGAGCAAACCAGAGTCGCCGTCCGACATTGGACGCAAAGTGCAGGAGCAACCATGATAGTTCAGGCGAGACGAATCTTGTGGCTGAGTGTCCTGCTGATCAGCTGTTCCATGCAACCGGCAGCGGAGTGCCCGCAAACCGGCATTTCGGATGCTGGCAAGAACGAGGTTGCAGCCCCCCCCTGCGATTGCATCGGCCCGGGGGGAGCGGACCAGCGCTGTTCTCCACCGTCAGCCGATAGCCGCGTTGATGATGCCCGGGGCGAAACGGGCGGGCCTGACGACTGGACATCATTCCCTGACGCGACATGGGATGCGGGGTGGCCCGAAGATTTGACCTATCTGGACGATACCTGGCTTTCCGATACCACGGCAGATTGCTGTTCTGCGGCAGATCCATGCAATCTGTCCCACAACGGTATCTGCAATTGTGGCGGCAGTTGGGCGTGGGATGACTGGGATTGCTATCTGGCCTCTCAGGACACGTATTTGAGTGATTCCTACGACGACGACTCCGGGGATTTCTGCTGCCAGGACTCCAACCCCTGCGACTGGGCCGACGACGGCTACTGCGACTGCAATGGCATCTACGACTGGGACCTGCACGACTGCGCTGGCTGGTCGGAGGATGCGATTTCCATAGACGTAGGCTACTGCGACGATGCGTGCTCCTACTACGACGTCAGCGACGTCCAGGAGAACTGTTGCAGCGAGTGGGACCCATGCGGTTGGTCAAACGACGGCATGTGCGACTGCAAGGGCCTCTTCTGGTGGGATTCTCAGGACTGTAATTGAGGAGGTGACCCAATGGACGCGCAAGCAGAAATGATCGACATCAAGAAGCTTCACCCCATGCAGTACTCAACTCGCAAATCCCTGCTGGACTACGCCATGCCGAGTGCGAGGTCTTCGAGCGCAAAGGCGAGCACGTCGAGGCCCCCGACCTGGTCCAGGTCGAAGGAGCCCGCTGCCGTGAGATCTACCTCTCTGACCCACGCCGGGCGAAGCCGGAGAAGCTGAAGACCATCGTTCGGGTTGGGTTGAAGTAGCGACGGCGACGGCTGGGTGGGGCGACAAGACTCGTCACATCTGGTGCCCGAAGGTCCCTCGCCGCCTTTGGCGGCCGCGGGATGACGGGGTTTGGGTGGTGCGAAGACTGCGGGGGTGGCGTTGCTGCGGTCGTGGCTGTCAGAGGCCGGCCAGAGGCCGGAGCAGCGGGCCGGAGACCGACGTTGGTTACTGGGCGACTATCGTTTCGAGAATACCGGCCAGAACTGCCCGGAGATCATCCGACGCCGAGACGGTGACAGCAGCCCCGTTCCCACCGGCGGCAGCGATCTGGTCCAGGACCGGAGCAGTACCCAGCGGCAGGTCAAATCCGACAACGTGTACCGACCATCCCGCGGCCAGTAGGTTCGAGGCGGCGGAAGGGGAGGTCGGGTAGCCAAAGACCCCCTCGCCCAGATTCGCCAATCCATCCGTAAGGAAAATGATGGAGCGTTTGCGACAGGAGTAGCCTGGGTCGCCGGTGCCAGCGTCCTGGTCGGGGGGACTGAGTCCCGGGTCAGTCTGGGCGAAATAGAGGGCATCGTCCAGGGCCGGAGCAAGAGGGCTTCCGGAATAGGGGTGGGCCGGCAGAAGCTGTTCTTGAATGGACTCGGCCACCGCCAGCAGCGATTCATCATCCTCCGGGAGCGCGGGAGCAACGAGGGCCCCCCACTGGGCAAGCTTGTTGTGGATGCCAAGATTAGAGACCATACCTGCTTCCTTGTCGATGCCATAGCTGTAACCACCGGCGGCGTCCAGGCCGCTGCCGACCTTCGGGTCATATGTCATCAAGCCGAACTTGTACTTGTCGGCATGCAGGTCAAGGATGCCGTCAGCGGCCTGGGGTGAGCCGTCCACGACGGTGCCGTGCGGGGCCACGTGTGGCGGCTGTGCGTTGTAGTCCTCCGCCTCACTGTCGCCGAGGCGGTCGTCAAAGGAGCACCAATAGTCGTTGAAAGTGCCGGTCAGCGCCTCGAGAACAACGACCCAGCGGCTCCTCTCGTAGGCGAAGTCGCCGACCCGCTCCTCGGTGCACGCGGGCAACTCGCCCTCCAGCTCAGCGACCGCGGAACCTTGCATGCTAGTGGAGGTATCGAGCAACCAGATGACAACCGGCTTCCAGATAGGGGCCGACAGGCAGATTCCCGCGTCACTGCACGAATCTTCCGTACACGGGTCGCCATCATCGCACTCGCCAACGCAAGTACCGCCGCAGCCGTCGTCACCGCATTGCCTGTCGGCGCAATCCGGCTCGCAAGTATAGAAGCATGCGGAGAACGAGTTGAACCCGACGCTCGATGCAACCTCACATTCGAAGGGGGGCGGGCATTCATCGGTACACAATTCGGCGCAGAAACTCTCGCTGCTGCCCAGGCGCGATGCGCAGACGCATTGGACGCAGTCAAAGTCCGTTTCGCACGGGGCCCCGAGGGGACACTCAGCGATGCAATCGTCATCCTCGGCAGGGTCGCAACAGGCAGGCTGCTCGGGACATGCGCCACAAATGTCTTCGCAACAATCACCCATGAAGAAACAGGAGTGGTCACAGTGGCACCACAGGGCCGCCGTCGCCAAAGTATGAGGGGTCTCGCCACAGATTCCTTCACAGGACCAGAGGTTGATGGGTTGGCACATCCTGTCGTCGCCACATTGCAACCAGGCGGGACACTCGCCACACACGCCGCCGCAGCCATCCTCGCCGCATTCGTCTTTTCCTTCATCACCGCATGACGGAACGCACTGAGGCGAACCATCCCCGACGCGAGCCTCCTCGGCCGTCTCGGTAAGGTCCGGACCTTTCGGGCCAGTGCTACAGGACAGAAGAATGACCAGAGAAGGAAGTGCCCCCCAGGCAATTCTCACGATACCCATTCTAGCTCCTCCAGATGTTGTCTAGCGGCACTATTGTACGCAGGAATGGGAGAATATGGAAGGTATTCGGCCTGTTGCACGATCTGGGCAGTTTGCCTCCGGCCTCGTCGTTGCTGTTGCTGTTGTCGGTGCCGACGCGGGAAGCAGAAGAGGCAGGCCGGAGGCCGGCCCAACGGACCGACGGCGACGCCTGGGTAGTGCGACAAGACTCGTCACATCTGGTGCCCGAAGGTCCCTCGCCGCCTTTGGCGGCCGCGGGATGACGGGGTTTGGGTGGTGCGAAGACTGCGGGGGTGGCGTTTGACGTTGTGTTGGTATTCGGAATACGAACACCACGTCACCCGCCGTCTCGTCGCCGTTGTCGTTTCCTTGCCTCCGGCCTCTGGCCTCGTCGTTGCTTTTGCCGTGGCTGCTAGCGGCGGAAGACGCAGGCTATTGATCGCGTGCAGTCCGTGGAGTAGATTGAGTCTAGTCGATCGCGTGCGAGGGAACCATGAGAGTAATCATCTGCCTGGCGTTGCTGGCACTGATTGTCACTGCCTGCGGCTCGGACGAGGGCAACGACCAGCTCTACGTTTATCCCGACGGGAAGATCACTGATCAGCCCCCCGGAACGGCCGGGGCTGACCTGGGGCCGGAGACCATTTTCGGTGGGGAGAAAGACCAGAGTGCATCGCCGGATTCCGTGGCCGACGTCGTGACGGACCACGCTGGGCAAGCCGATTCGGTCCCCGGCTATGACCTGCCCCACTACGACCTGCACGAGGTGCTCGATATTCCGGACGTTGACTTTGCAGAAGTGGTCAATGACCTGCAACTACCGGAGCCCGATCTGCCTCCAGTCGAAGATGGTCATTTTTTTCCTGAAGTGACGGACGACTGCGGTCCGCTTGGACTCCCGACCAAATGGGAAGGCTCTTTTGAAGGGGAGATCACCTCCAACATCCCGGACATGATGGGCTATACCTTTAATGGCCCGTGCGAAGGCAAAGTCAGCTTCGAGATCATGTGCATCAATCAGAAGTACGTGGTCCTGGGTGAGTTGGATGGTGGTGCCACCAACTGTGCTCTGCCCAGCGGCTGTCCATTCACGGCGAAAATGTCCGGCATGTACAACCCGCAAACTCAGCACATGGAGGGGGCCATGACCAATGTGTCCATCGACTATGCCGCCGTCATCGTCCACGCAGAAGGCGTCTTCGACGGAGACCTCCTGGGCGGCGATGAACTCCAGGGGAACTGGTCGGGTGAAAAGACTGAGGTTGAGAATCTCTTGCTGCCTGGCATCCAACTTGACTGGGTAGATGCTTCCGGGGCCGGTATCTGGATGGCCTCTCCAGTGGTAGAATAGGGTCCTCCAACAGCGGTTCGCAACACGGAGGCGGGCGATGATTCGAATATTCCTATTGGTGATGGTAGCTCTGGCCTTGGTAACATGCAGTAGCAAATCCGACCCCACGGGTGATGCGACTGATGCGGCCGTGGTGCAACCTCACGGCGATACGGCCAACGAAGTGCCGGACAGTCGAGTCGAGAACGACATCCTCCTCCATACGGGGGATGTCCAGGCGCCTGACTTAGAGACCATCCAACCTGAGGACGATGTCCAGCATACCGAGACGCAACTCCCCGACGTCGATACTGGCTGCACCCCGGACTGCGACGGAAAGGTCTGTGGCGAGGACGGCTGTGGCGGGGAATGTGGCACGTGTGGAATCAACTGGGAGTGTCAGCCGGATGGACAGTGCCTCTGCCTTCCCCAATGCGACGACAAGGAGTGCGGCGCTGACGGCTGTGAGGGAAGCTGCGGCCAGTGCGTCGGCGGCGCGGTATGCCAAGCCGATGGCACCTGCATTTGCATCCCTCAGTGCGATGGCAAGGCCTGTGGGGACGACGGGTGCGGCGGCAGCTGCGGGGAGTGCCTTGAGGGCGAAATCTGTATCGCCGGCGGCAGTTGCTGCGGCCCGGAGTGTACTGACCTCGAATGTGGTCCTGATGGCTGCGGCGGCACTTGCGGCCAATGCACGGGAACCGGCCTGTGCCAGGATGGACTCTGCTGCTACCCCGCATGCGACGGCAAAGAATGCGGCGACGACGGCTGTGGCGGCAGTTGCGGCATGTGTGATGCCACCCAGATTTGCACCGACGGCCACTGCCTGGCCGACCCCACATTCATCGACTGTTCGGATGGTACCCGGGAAGGCTTCTTGAACCTTGGCGTCTACCCCCTGATAGCGGCCTGCGGCGGGGCCTGGGACGTCCCTGGAATCCACAATGTGGTTCCCGACTGCAATCGTGAATCCGGCAACAGCGGCATTAACGCGGCAGGCACCGGCTGCAACGTCACCGACCTTTGTGCCGAGGGCTGGCACGTCTGCCTGGGCCGGGACGACGTCGACTATCGCAGCCCGCTGGGTTGCACAGAGATCATGGTCGACGCCCCGAGCCCGGCCTTCTTCCTCGTCCGTACCTCTTCCACTGGGGCCATGAACTGTGCCCCGGATACCATTGGCGAGCCCACCAGCATCAACGACCTTTTTGGTTGCGGCGACCTGGGGTGCCCGGCCAACGAGGCCTCCTGCGAACCACTCCAGATGGCCTCCCACGATTTGTGCAAATCCATTCGCAACAAGCCCACCAGCGGCTGTGCCTGCTTCTTCCCCGGCGAATTGGACCCGGGCGACCCCAAGTACAAGGCCGGCGACTTCGAGAACGTCTTCTGTACGCCCAACAGCGGCGGTTGTGGCTGGT
>CALGBT010000843.1 GCA_937884235.1 uncultured Pseudomonadota bacterium | reverse complement strand
GCCTGCAATGGATGCCTCACAGCAAGGGCAAGCGTCTCAAGGCCATGTCGACAAACGCCATCGACAAGCGACTGGCGGCCATCTCCGGCAGGCTCGAGAAGCTCCCGTCGAAGCAACGCAAACTGGCTGCCGCTACGTCGGGGCCTTTCAACTGGCGATTCATTCACGGCACCAAACGGCTCTCAGTGCATAGCTTTGCCATCGCCTTGGACGTGGCGGTGAAACAAGCCGATTACTGGCGCTGGGCCAAAGCGAACAAGGATGGCGCCATCCCCTACAAGAACAGAATTCCCCATGAAATCGCGGCAGTTTTCGAAGCCCAGGGCTTCATCTGGGGGGGCAAGTGGTACCACTACGACACCATGCACTTCGAATACCGGCCGGAGCTGCTGGATGCCCGGTGCATCGCCCCGGCCATCACTGCCGCCCCGTCCCCGTAACATCAATGATGGCCAGTTCCGGCGGTGCCAGGATGCGGAGTCGGGGCACACCGCCTTCGGCACCAATCCCACGGTTGACGTAGAGCGTGGTGCCCTGGACGTCATAGCGGCCCATTTCGTAACGTTTCCAGAATATCGATAGCGTAAGCAAGGGGAGAGCCAAACCGCTAGTCGGGTGGGCCAGGACTGCCAGAGCTACTGATTGCCGACCACGAAATCGGCAAAGGGGATGGGCTGCGAGGTGTGGTTCTCAGTATGAACCCGAACCCACGTCTCCCCATGTTTATCTTCAAAGACCTCAAGGGCATACTCCTGGTTGCGCACCCTGTTGCGCACCTTCACCCGCTGAACGCCTTCCTTCGCCTCTGGCTGCCCATCTACTTCCCAGGATATCGCTTCCATCACACACCTCCATCCCGATGGTTATCCACCAAGATCCTAAGCGCCTTACAAGATCTCGCAAGAATGTGAACAGTTTGCCTCTACCTACTCCTTCGTCTTCTCCAGCAATTGGACGCTTCTGATAACCATCAGCTTGTCCACTGCCTTGCACATATCGTAGACGGTGAGCAGGGCCACAGAGGTGGCGGTGAGGGCTTCCATTTCGACGCCGGTCTTGCCGATGCAGCGCACCGTGGAGGTGACTTTGACGCCGTCGTCGAGCAGCTCAGCCAGCACTTTGACCCTGGTCAGTTGGAGGGGATGGCAGAGGGGGATGAGGTCTGACGTCTTCTTGGCTGCCTGGATGCCGGCGATTTCGGCCACGGTCAGGACGTCGCCCTTCTTGATTTCGTTGGCTCGCACCTGGGCCACTGTGTCTGGCTGCAGGCGGATGAAGCCGCTGGCCACTGCCGTGCGAGTCTGGTCCGGCTTGCCCCCGACGTCCACCATGCGGGCGCGGCCCTCGTTGTCGACGTGGCTGAGCTTTTTCATGGCTATCCTCCCACCGTGTAGAAACGGTTCTTCTTGCTACTCTTGCCAGATTCCGGCTTGTTGCCCACGGCTTTCTGCAAGGCCTCCTTGATGCCCAGAACGCGCACGTTGTAGGACAGGTCAGAGAAGAGGCAGGGCAGGACGTCACCGGTGCTGGTCACCCGTAGCCGACCGCACTCTGAGCATTTGCCGCCCGTCCCGCCAACTACCTGCCAGAACTCACCTCTGGCCATGTCCATGCGCCTGATGAAACGCACCTGCAGACCCATCTTGTCGGCGTAATTCTGTACCGATAGGGCATCGGGCTCGCTGGGCGATTCGTTGATAACGCAGTTGAGCTTCACCGGTGTCAGGCCGGCCGCCAGCGCCGCGTCGATCCCTGCCAGCACATCCTCGAGGCGACCATTACGGGTCATCCGGCGAAAGCTTTCGGGGTCCAAGGAATCAAGGCTGACGTTGACCCGGTGCAATCCTGCGCTTTTCAGGTCGGCAGCGAGCTTCGGCATCATCACTGCGTTGGTTGTCATCGCCAGATCCTGTAAACCCGGCAGCGGACTGAGCATCCGTACCAGCTCGACGATGCCGCGTCGATAGGTCGGTTCCCCGCCGGTCAGCCTGACTTTGGTGATTCCCAGCTCGGTAACCGCCACCCGGGCGATCTCAAAGAGTTCTTCGATGGTGAGAATGGGCCGGGTGTTGGAGAGGTCGAGGCCCTCTTCCGGGCGACAGTAGACGCAGCGCAGGTTGCAGCGGTCAGTGACCGACAGCCGCAGATACTTGATGTCACGCTGGTATTTGTCCCGCATGGACTCCCTCTTCGCCCGAAGGCAGCGACAGTCTAGGCTCGTCGGCCGTGGCCGTCAAGCCGGTGGCTGGCACTGATAGACTCCAGGGGGCTGGCCACGTCCTACTTCACCGCGTCGATCATTACTGCGGTGAGGTGCTGGCTGAAAGCTGCCGGGTCGGGCGGGGTACGCCCCTCGGCCAACACCGCTTGCCCGAAGAGAACCTGGGCATAGCGTCCGAGGCGCTCATCTTCCTGGTTAAGATCGAAGATGGACTGCAGCTTCTGCAAAATGGCGTGGTCTGCGTTGAGCTCGAGGATTCTCTTGACCTCGGGCATCTCCTGGCCGGAAGCCCGCAGCATTGCTTCAAGCTGTGGCGAGAGGTCCTCGGCATCGCCCACGAGACAAGCTGGCGAATCGGTGAGGCGCGTCGAGAGCCGCACTTCCTTGACATGCTCGTCCAGCCGCTTCTGCAGCAGCGACATGAGATCCTTGAAGGACTCTTGCTTCCCCTTGAGGCTCTCTTCTTCTTCTTTGCGCTCGTCTTCCGAGCCCAGTTCAACGGTACCCTTGGCCGCTGATTGGAAGGTCTTCTCCTTGTAGCCCATGACCGACTGCACCCAGACTTCATCCACCGAATCCGAGAGCAACAGCACCTCGTACCCCTTCTTCTTGAATGCCTCGAGGTGGGGCGAGGCCTCTACGCCGGCCCGGGACTTGCCAGTCAGGTAGTAGATGGTCTCCTGTCCTTCCTTCATGCGGCTGATGTAGCCATCCAGGTCCGTCAACTCACTCGCCGAGTTGGTGGAGTCGAAGAGGGACAGGTCCAGGACCTTTTCCTGCTGCCCGGGGTCTTCGAACAGCCCCTCCTTGAGCACCTTGCCAAACTCCTTCCAGAAGAGGAGATACTTCTCGGCATCCTTCTCCTTGAGTTCGGCCAGCGTCGAGAAAACCTTGCGCACCAGGTGCTTCTTGATAACCCGGATGTTGCCATCCTTCTGAAAGATCTCCCGCGAGATATTCAGGGGCAGGTCCTCGGAATCGACGACGCCCTTGATGAACCTCAAGAACCGGGGCAGCAGGTCCTTGCAGTCGTTCATAATGAAGACCCTCTTAATATAGAGGGCGATGCCGTGCGGCGCGTCGTGGACATAGAGGTCAAAGGGGGCTTTCTCAGGCACGTAGAGCAACATCTTGAATTCGCTCGTCCCCTCTGCTCGGGTAACGATCCGGGTCATGGGATCGCCCCAGGCCTTGGAGAGGTGACGATAGAACTCGTTGTACTCCTCTTCCGTGACATCATCTTCGGGCCGGGTCCAGATGGCCTTCATGGAGTTCAGGACCTCGTCTTCGATCTTCTTCCCGGCCTCCTTGCTGTAATCCGGCTTGCCATCTTCGCCCAAGGGGTATTCGTTCTTCTCCACGGCCATGCGAATCGGGTGGCCGACAAAGTCGGAGTACTTCTTGACCACTCTCCGCACCGTCCATTCGTCGGCGAAGTCGTCAATCCCGGCCTCACCATCGGCGGCCTTGAGGTAACAGGTGACCGTCGTCCCCGGCCGCTCCTTCTCTGCCTCGGCAACCGAGTAAGTACCGTCCCCCGTCGATTCCCAGAGCCAGCCCTGCTCGTCGCCGGCCCGGCGAGTCAGCAAAGTCACCCGGTCGGCAACCATGAAAGTGGAGTAGAATCCAACGCCGAACTGGCCGATGAGTTCAGGCGGCAAATCGGCCTTCTTGGCCTCGTTGATGAGGCTTACAAACTCCTTGGTTCCCGAGCGTGCGATAACACCAATGAACTGGCGCAGCTCTTCCCGGTTCATGCCGATGCCCGTGTCCGACACCGTCACCGTCCGCGCCTCCGGATCCCGCTCAACGCGAATGTGTGGGTCGTCCAGCAGCGGCTCCAGCGCCTTGTTGCCAAGCGCCTCAAAGCGCAACTTGTCAATGGCATCAGATGCGTTGGAGATGAGCTCCCGCAGGAAGATCTCCTTGTTCGAATAGACGGAATGGATCATCAGATCGAGAAGCTGGCGTGCCTCTGTCTGGAACTTGTAGGTACTTGCTTTGCCCATGGGTTTCCTCCTGTGGAAGCAATCTATCAGTCAGCACAAGGTAATGGGCTTTTGCGTGCGTGCAACCCACATGTGCTCGCGCGGCGTCAGTCCGTACAACAACAAAACTTGAACCCGGACTGGCTGCAGGAGGTGCTGGTGGTCGGTTTGTCGATGGAGTAGGCCTTCGAACAACTCATGCCGTGGGCAGAGCAGGCCGAACTGCAGGAGCTGCCACCCACCACGAGGCAGGAGCTGGAGGTGAACTTGTTGCCACCCCAGTGGATCTCGCCGCTGACCTTGAGGTTGCCCTTGACGTCGAGGGTCTGGGCGGGGCTGGTGTTGTTGATGCCGATCTTGCTGGAGGACTCGGTGATGATGGAATCCTCCAACTCGTTGGCGCTCTTCCAGAGGGCCATGCGCTTGGAGTATCCGCTGCCGGAAATGCCGCCGCCCCCGGAGACGGCATCACACTGCAGGTTGCCGCTGCCATCGATGCCCGTCACCACCTGATTGTTGTAGCAGGACTGCCCGGCCAGTGCGAAGTTCCCGCCCTGGTTGGCCGGGACACAAATGGGGTAACCGTTAGAATCGATGCCGGACATGAGGTGGTTGGCAGGGCACCATTGGCCGCTCAGGGCGAAGCCGCCGGACTGAGTGCCGGGCTCGGCGCAGATCAAATTGCCGTTGGCATCAATGCCGGTGGCGATGCTGTTGGCAGGGCAGAGCTGGCCGGCCTTGGCCGCGTTCTTGACGTCCAGGACGTCGTGCTCATGGACGGGAATGGTGCCGCAGCTCTCGGCGTAGGCCGCGTAAGGCACCGTCCCCAGGAAGACTCTCTGCATTTCGGTATCGTCACCAATCTTGATGCCCAGCCATAGCCCGTCATAGTCGCCGAAGATGGCGAGGTCGAGGGGCTCAGCCATGCCCAACAGTACGTGGAAGATGCCCCTGTCGGCAGTGACTGTTTGCGTCTCCTGCCAGAGTTGGATGCCCCCTTGCGGTCCGGTGTAGATGGTGAAGCGCACATCGACCTCGCCATCCACCGCATCCCCACCCTTGGCGGTGAGGTAACCCTGGACGGGGAGGAAGTTTGGAGCCTCGGCCCAGCTGTATGCGGGAATGATGAGTAGCGCCACAAAGAGTATTCTAACCATCTCTACCTCCTACTCTCTCCGTCCGCCGACAGGTCCCAATTGCACACTGTAGTTCTCGCTCTGGGCCGCCGCGACGGGTGATGTAGGTCCAATAATGATTTGCAACTCGTAGTTCTCAGATTTCAGCCGTCCGACGCCGGAGACCGGCAGGACTGTGGCGGGCAGATTCGCCTGGGTCGGCCCGGTGGTCTTGGCATCGCCAGCCAGAATGGTATCGGGTTCGATGACAATGTCACCGGTGCAGTCGCAGGCTCCCCACAGGCCGTTCAGGTCGCAGGTCTCAACCCCTGGTTCCTCGCCGCAAGAGCAGCCGCGCAAAGTTCCTGGCACGCACTTCTCCGTGTTCCACGGCGTCACCGGGTCCTTGGATTTGGTGGTGGAACTGCACGCCAGGGGCATTGTCGAGAAGAGGACCAGAGTCCATAGCAGACGGTGCGTCAAGAAACCCTCCCGGAGCGAATCAGTCAATTGGAAGTATCGCCAATGCCGTGGCCAATGGGAAGAGAAAAGGGCTGTACCCTCGCCCGGTTGGTTGCTAGACTGCCCTGGGCAGAACAGGGAGGGAGGAGAGCCATGGACTTACTTAATCCAAGGAAAGGTGTACGTGAATACCCCGATGTGCGTTCCCGCGAGATCATGGAGAAGACCATCGCCTGGTTCGAGGAGCGCGGCAAGGTGCGCCTCAAGGAAGCTGACCATGAGCGGGAGTGGTACGCTGACTTCATCGAGTTCATTGGCAAAGAGGGGATCTTCCGCGACCTGTTGACGCCACCGGAGTATGGCCGCGAGCACTCTCGCTGGGATACCTGGAGGAACACCGAGTTCAACGAGATTCTGGGCTTCTACGGCCTCGCTTACTGGTATACGTGGCAGGTGACCATCCTCGGGCTCGGCCCCATCTGGATGGGGGACAACGAGGCCGTCAAGCGCCAGACTGGCCAGTTCCTCAAAGATGGCGGCATCTTCGCCTTCGGCCTGTCCGAGAAAGAGCACGGTGCTGACATTTACTCCACAGAAGTGGCGCTCCACCCTCAGGACGATGGCACCTTCGTTGCCCGGGGCAGCAAGTACTACATTGGCAATGCCAACGAGGCCGCGCTGGTTTCAACTTTCGGCAAGATCGAGGGCAGCGACGACTATGTCTTCTTCGTCGTTGATCCGAAGCACGAGAAGTACGAGTGTGTGAAGAACGTCGTCAACTCCCAGAATTACGTGGCTGAATACGCTCTCCACGACTATCCCATTACCGATGCAGAGATACTCTGCCGCGGTCGAGAGGCCTGGGATACGTCTCTCAATACCGTCAATGTCGGCAAGTATAACCTGGGATGGGCCTCCATCGGTATCTGTACTCACGCGTTCTACGAGACCATCAACCACGCGTCGAAACGACGTCTCTTCGACCATACAGTCACGGAGTTCCCCCACGTTCAGCAGTTCTTTGTTGATGCCTGGTGTCGACTCCTGGCCATGAAGACCTTCGCCCTGCGCACCAGTGACTACATGCGCACGGCCTCGGCGGAGGACCGGCGCTATCTGCTCTATGACCCCATGGTCAAGATGAAGGTGACCACCCAGGGGGAGGAGGTTGTCAATCTCCTCTGGGAAATCATGGCTGCCAAGGGCTTCGAAAAGGACATGTACTTTGAGATGGCCGCACGGGACATTCGGGCGCTACCGAAGCTGGAGGGAACCGTACACGTCAACATGGCCCTCATCATCAAGTTCATGAAGAACTACTTCTTTAAACCGGGCAAGTATGAGCCGGTGCCTGAGGTCAAAGACGCACAGCACGATGGCTTCCTCTTTGCCCAGGGCCCGGCCAAGGGCCTGAGCAAGATTCAGTTCCACGACTACAAGCCGGTCTATGCCAGCCAGACGTTGCCAAACGTTGTCAAGTTCCGTCGCCAGGTGGCCACCTTCAAGCAATTGTTGATGGCCGCCCGGCCCAGCAAAGAGCAAGCGAAGGACTTCGATTTTCTGTTGATTCTGGGCGAGCTGTTCACTCTTGTTGTATACGGGCAGATGATTCTGGAGGGGCGGCAGATTCACGACCTGGACGACGATGTCGTTGACCAGATCTTCGACTTCATGGTTCGGGACTTTTCGAAGTTTGCACTGCAGTTGTATTCCAAGACTGGTTCCACCTCCTTGCAACGCTTCTTCTGCATGCGCATGATTCGTAAGCCGGTGGTTGACCAGGCCCGCTTTGGTCGAGTTTGGAGCCGCGTCAAGGCTCTGGACAATGCCTATCAGATGAACGATTGACAAGCTACCTACGGAGTCCTCGCTTATGGATGCACTGATCAAGGGAATCAGCCTGGCAAAGGAGATTCGATTCACCTTTGCGGACGTCACCGAAAGTGCGCGCTTGCTGTGCCAGAAGCATGCCAGTGGACGCAGCGCTTCGGCAATCCTGGGGGAAGCCCTGGCCGCCTGTGCCCTGCTCTCCGCCGATTCCGATGCCCCTGGGGAGTCCGTGCAGTTGCAGCTCAACTGCGATGGCCCGCTAGCGGGTGTTCACGTGGAGGCCACCGGGGACGGTAGGCTGCGCGGATACACCAAGCAGAAGCTCCTGGCAGACCTCGACGGCACCGACAACCCGTCTAACGAGGAGACCATGGGGAAGAGCGGTGGCATGATCGTCATCGTCTCCACCCCGGACCACGTGCTCTATTCGGGGCAGGTCTCAGCCAGCCCGCCGGAGATTCGCAGTGCTACGGCACGGTACTACAATCAGTCCATGCAGATGCCAACGGGAGTGGAGGTTGTGGCGGTAATGGACGGAGATACCCTGGGACGCGCCGTTGCCCTGGTGGCCCAGAAGATGCCCGCCGGGGATACCGAGGCCTTCGTCAAGGTGCTGGAGGCCTTTCAGGAGCGCAGGGTGAAGCAGATGTTGACCAGCCGCAAGCCCGGTGACCCCCTCTGGGATGTCTTCGGTCTGGACGATATCGAAACTACCGATACCCGGCCCCTGTCCTTCGGTTGCAGTTGCAGCACCAAGGCCGTGCTGCTCTCGATTGCGGCCCTGGAAACCAGCGAAATTACCGAGATCATCGACGATACCGGATCCCAGGAAGTGACCTGCCACATGTGCGGCGAGATCTACGTTGTGCCGGAAGATGAGTTGCTGCAGATACTGGTGGAGCGTGGTCGAGGTAGTGACGGCGGGTAGGTCTGGGTGGTCGCAGCGCACGCCCCACCCATGGCGTCCCACCCATGCCCATCCCAGCGCCGCCCGTCAGGGTGGCGCCGTCGCACGTACCACCCGAATATGTGCCGACAATCCAGAGACGGCGCCAGGCTGACGCCAGGCGCTGTGTGCGGAAACGGGCGGCGCACCAACTAGACTCGGGTGGTTCGCAGAACGCCAGGGTCGCGCAGCACCCTGGCAGATTAAAACAGGTCGATGGGGGTCAAAGTCCCGATAAAGAGGGTGTAGGCATTGGTCCGTGGTGGACGATGGTGCCGGGAGGTAGCGATGAAGCGACGGTGTGCAGCAACGGGACTGGCTTGTGCGTTGGTGGGGTGTGCGACGTTACCCGCAGAGGTTTGTGAGCCCACGGGGTGGGTCGACCGGGTGGAGGCTGGCTATGCGGTGGTGGCCGAGGATGGCAGGGAGGATGAAGCCTTCTTGCCAGTGGCCTGCTTTCCCGAGGCAGTGCGGCCGGGGACACGGGTGGTGGCGGGGCGGATTGATTGGGAGGAGACGGCGGCGGTGGCCGCTGACATTGCCCGGATGTTGGAGGAGATGGAAGCTTCGCCGCAGTAGCGGGGCGTGGTTGTCAAGCCAGGTTGCGATACCAGTCGTTGGTCTCCATGACGAGCTTGAGCCATTCCTCTTCGTGGCAATTGTGGGCAGATTCCTCGAGAATCACGACGCGGCACGGGCCTCTGAGGTCGCGCTCGACGTCGGGGGCGTGGGCCACCGGGTGGACCGGGTCATGGCGGCCCCAGAAGAGAATGGTCGGCAACTGGATGCGACTCAACTCAATGGCTGTGGGCGCGGTTTCGCCGGCCAGCAGCCCCATGCGGGTGGCAGCCTCCCAGCCGCCTGGCGCATCGAGGTGGCTGACCAGCCGTTCAACGCCTTTAGACACCTTGGTTCCCTTGCGGGCGTAGGCGGCGTTGCGCACCAGAAAGGGAATGACTTTACGGCCAAAGGAGCTGGCGAAGAATCGTCCGGCGATGCCTGGGTGACGC
>CALGBT010000842.1 GCA_937884235.1 uncultured Pseudomonadota bacterium | reverse complement strand
GTTCAATGCGTATACTGTTTGAGGAAGGAGTTGTACCGCATCTCACCAACCGGAAGGGGGCTTGAACCGGAGGAATGAGATGTCTGCGCGCACTCGAAGTATCAGAGCCTGCTTCTTTCTACTCCTCCTTGTAGTCAGTTCATTTGTCGTTTTCCCCTTCGTCCAGGTCGGTTTCATGCTCATGGGACACCAGTTGTCTCCTGGACGGTCCACCGAACCGATCCGCACCGTCTGGCCCATCGACGGCGAACAGCTTTCTACCCTCACGCCGACGATACGCTGGCCCACGACGGTGGAGGGGGCCTGGAGAGTCACGCTTTACAGAGAAGATGCTGACCACCGCAGCCCGGTGCTGACTACGAGCCTCTCCGGGAGCAAGCTGTCAGTCCCCCTGGACGCCCTGGAGGACGATACTGGCTACGCCTGGGAGGCTGTCCTTCTGGACGGGAGGCAGGTTGCCTCTCATGCTGGCAGTTTCCGTACCGCAACTCGCAACCACCAGGGTCCTCTGTCAGTCAGCCCTTCGGTGTACACTGTCTCGCCCTCTACCTACCGGCAAGGCCTGCTCCTGGACGTAACCGCTCCCGATGATGCTACCGTTGAGGTGCTGCTCCCCGAAGTACTCACGGCAGGGGGCAGTCGGCGAGTGGTAATGGTGGGGAGCTTTCGCTTGCCGGTACGCCCTTCTCTGGCAATTTCCAACCTCGATACGGCGACGGTGCTGAAACAGGAGGAACTGGGCACCATTACCGTTCGGGGTGCGGGCCGCTCGCTGCAAATCCCCGTCCGCTTCGACGTCTCGGCTCAGGGCCATTTCATCAGGGCCGTCAGGTCCGGGTTTGACCCCTTGTTGGACACTCCCGCATTCGCCAACTTTGCCGATGGGCTCCTCGCCAAGGCTACCCGCGGGACCTGCCTGGGCATGGTCCTTTCCGCTCGGCAATCCTATGTCCGATGCGCCGACTGTGAGAGTGGCAGTAATTGCTGGTGTCCCCGTTTGCGTTTGCGCTCCCTGGTCGATGGCAGGACAGTGAAGGAAGAGATGAACTTCATGCACCTTGCCAACCTGAATCCTGGCAACTGGTCCACGGCGGTCTCGTCGGCATTAACCGATGAAAGCCAGCCCGATGTGGTCGGCGAAGTACTCACCAGCTTGCGACGGGGTTTTCCAGCTCCGCTGGCGATTCTGGAACACCGCGGTGCGACCTCTAGACCGGCTCTCGGTCATGCGGTGCTGGCATACGCCGCACACGAATTCGAAGACCATTACCTGCTCTTCGTCTACGACCCGGATCGGACGCTGCGACGAGGGGACGCACAGCGTAGCTTCGTTCTGGTGCCAAAGTTCGGAGTGGGGAGTGCGGATGTGATCTTCGTCGGAGTTGCGGGCGAGGAGCACGTGGAAATCTATACGCTGCCAGACTCTGCGATACTCGACAGCCTTTCCCCTAGACTGGCCGGCCTCTTCACTTCGCTGGACCGCCAGCTGGCCCGCGGTCTGCCGGCTCCGTAGCCACCGGCAACGGGCCTTCCCACGTAGCGCTGACCTGCCTGAAGCTGACTACCCCCGGCAGACCGGCGAGCCCCTTAGCCAGGGCCGAGTCGCCCACCACAACGATGGCCAGATCATCTGGCCGCAGAAGGTCAGCGACAACTCTTCTGGCCTCCTCCACCGTGACCCCACCAACATAGTCCACATAGCGTTCAACATAGTCGTCTGGCTTGTTGGCCAGCACCACATCCATGGCCATGGCCAGCCGCTTGTGAGGAGTGTCCAACATGAATGGATACTGGCTCGAAAGGTAGCCTTGAGCGAATTTGATGTGCTCCTCGGCGAGGCCCTTTCCGGCCAGGTCGCGCAGCAACTCACCAGTAAGCTCAATGGCCGGAACTACATCTTGGGTTGACGGAGCATAGCTCACCTTGAAAAGACCGGTGTGCCGCCCTGGCACCAGGGCAGCGCCGACGCCGTAGCTCCATCCCCTGACCTCCCTGATTTCCCTGACGAGAACCGACGTGAAGGTCCCGCCAAAACCGGTGACAGCAACCGTTGCTGGGAAGAGGTCGGGAGAATCCCCACGTAGGGCCGTCTGCCCGATTGCCACCTGCGCCTGGGTGCTTTCGGGGCGAGTTACCAGCAGCACCCGCAGGCCAGGTCCAGAAGCTGGTACGGCGGGGGTCACGGGGGTATTCCGCCCGGCCGGTAGCTTCGCTAACAACTGCCTCCGAATCCCCGGCACGGCATCGGCCGCAACGTCACCCGCAATACCCACGAGAACATCGGTGCGGGTGAAATAGTGACGGTAAAACTCCTCCGCCTCATCCCTGGTTACAGCCGCCACGGTGGACTCGTAGCCCTGTGTGGGATGAGCATAGGGATGCCCCTCGAAGATCAACTCGCTGAAAAAGAGCCGGGCAACGTCGCCATCGGAATCGCGCATCTCGGATAGCTCTGCCACGGTCTGTCGCTGCAACTTCTCGAATTCGTCTTTCGGGAAGGTTGAATCCACCAACACCTCTTCAAGAAGGTCGATGAGTTTGGGAAGATTGCGGGTCGCGCAGTCGACAAAAAGCTGCGTTGTTTCGCGACCAACGTTGATGCCAATGGAGGTGCCAATGAAGTCCAACTCGTCAGCCAGGGCTTCCCGGGAGT
This sequence comes from uncultured Pseudomonadota bacterium, assembly GCA_937884235.1. Taxonomy (GTDB): domain Bacteria; phylum Myxococcota_A; class UBA9042; order CAIXZC01; family CAIXZC01; genus CALGBT01. The sequence continues at coordinate 6,927 of CALGBT010000842.1, read as the reverse complement.
GACTGCTGGTCCCGCGCAACAGCATGTTGGCCGCGAGATTCGCCAGGCCCTCTTTTCCCTTGGGGTCGTGCGCGGCCCCAACCTGGAAGGTGAGGACCAGAGCAACATACTCGAGGGTGTGGTTTTCGACGTGAACGGTAGTCATGCGAAGGCTCCTTCCGGACTGGGTAGCGCAGCCGGCAAATATCGTCAGCACGAGCAACAGGGTGAAAACGCGAGGGCCGGCCATCACGGCGTCTCCTTGGGGATCGCGACAGCGACCGTGCGGTGTTTCCCTTCGAGCAATTCCCGAGCGACTCGCATGAGCGCATCACAATCGACTGCAGTCAGCTCCTCCGGTTGCCGGAAGAAAGAGGTGAAGTCCCCCCCGGTGATTTCGAAGTTGCCCAATCCGCGAGCTCTAGCGCCGACGCTCATGTTGCCGCGCAGAAAGCTGATCTCCCGGCGGTTCTTGCCACCCTGCATGGCGCGCACTGGGCACTCCCCGGCGAGGAACTTCTCCAGCTCTTCGTCGATCATCGCCAGGGCGCTCTTCCAATCTGCCCCGGGCACCAGATTCACCTGCAATTCCAGCGTTCCGCCAAGACGGAACCCTGACTGCCAGGCCCCGAGGTCAGTGGCAATCTGCTCATCCTCCACCAAACGCCTGCGCACCGGTGCCCCCTCCGAGTTGAAGAGAACCTCATTGAGCACTTTAACCACCATCATATCGGCGTGGCCCATGGCAGGGCCATTGTAGAGGGCAATGAACCTGGGGGCACTGACCACCAGAGGCAGCACATGGTGCCTCTCGGCCGCTGCCGGCAGCACCTCAACAACGGCCCGTTGAGGAGCCGGCTGGGCCTCAAGATGCCCGTAGTACTGCTCTGCCAGCGTCAGGACTTCCTGCGAATCCACATCGCCCACAATCACCACGGTGGCGTTATTGGGGGCATAGTAGACGCGGTAGAAGTCGAGGCAATCAGCGAGTTGGATAGCATCAATGTCAGCCATCCAGCCAACAGTGGGGTGCCCATACGGATGAGTTCCGAAGTGCGTGTGGTAGAGCTCTTCATAGAGTTGACCGTCGGGGTCGTTGTCCACCCTCATCAGTCGCTCGTTCTTCACCACCTCCCGCTCCATATCAAGCTGTTCCTGGTTGAGAATCATGTTCTCCATGCGATCAGCTTCGAGTCGCATGACCAGCTCCAGCCGCTGCGCCGGCAGTTGCTCAGTGTAATAGGTCCAGTCGAGCCAGGTAGCGGCGTTGGCGTTGACGCCATTCTCTTCCAGCAGGCGGTCCATTTCACCGGCTTTGAGGTTGCTGGTCTCCTTGAACATCAGATGCTCGAAGAGGTGGGCGATGCCACTGCGACCTTCCACCTCGTCACCGCTCCCCACGGCGAACCAGGTATGATATGCCGCCACCGGGGCAGAGTGGTCCTCCCAGATGATGATCTTAAGGCCATTACTAAGGACGTACTTGTTGATGGCAAAGTCCTTGTGCTGGTATGTGGTGATCAGCCGGGGTGCTGCAACTGCCCCGACGGAAGATTCCTTCATCGCTCTCTTCTCCTCGCCGGCGGGGTGCACAAGTGTGAGTGCCGCGACCAGCATCGTAGTCAACAATCCCATTATTCTTCGTCCTGTAACAGCAAAGGCGCCAGCGCCTGTTCTAGTCGTTCGTCGCCGCAAGGCCCGACAAAGCCCTCTGAAATCAGCGGAATCTCAAAAATAGGGATGGTGGTGCGACGACGCAACCGGACAAGCTCAGCTTCTTGCTGGCGTCGGAGGCCCAGCATCCTTAGCGCGGTAGAAACCAGAGGGTATGTGCCTGTCATGAGATCGCGTGTACGACGGGCCTGGGCGAAGTTCCGCAGCACCTCCTCGTCCTCCGGTGCCCGTAGCTCGGGCAGAACGCGGTTGGCAACAATGGCACGCACCGGCAGGTGAGCGTCATCTCTCAACGCAGTGACCTGCTCAAGCGCCTCATTCACCGCCAGTTCCTCAGGGGCGGAAACAATCAGGATGGCAGTGCGCTGTTCATCCTGCAGCAGTTCCTGCAAGGCTCTCGTCTCCTTGGCCAGGGGGCCAGTAGAGACGGCCCCAAGGATGATGGTTGGCAGGGCAAAGAGGCCGGTCCCCTGCCCAGTTGGAGGGGCGTCCACAACCACGATGTCCCACGGGGCCCGCGCCTGACCCCGGGCCATGGCTCCATTGACATTCCCCAGTTTCCCCAGGAGGAGCAGCTCCTCCATACCAGGTGTCATGCTAACCAGGCTGCGCACGAAGGGGTTCTCAAAGACGGCACGGTAGAAGCGGCGGAATTTGAGCTTCATGTGGCCGTACTCATGCAGGCACTCGCCGGGAGTAAGCCGACATGTGTGCAAACCTGCGCTTACTTCCTGCGGCACGTATTGCGCTTCTTCCCTACCGAAACAACGGGCCAGCGAGCCCCCTGCGCTCAACTCCACAGCCAGCACTCGCCTCCCCGTCGCGGCCAGACTCCGAGAGAGGGCCGCCGTGAGCGCGGTCTTGCCCACGCCCCCCTTGCCGGTGATGAAGATGAGTTGCTTACTGGAAAGATTGATGGTCATAGACCTCAACACCGTCGCCTGACGACGCCGGCGACTTACTGCTGCTTGATCAGATTCAGACCGCCGGGATTGCCATATGATGCCGGCCCATCGAAGCCATATTGATAGAGGCCAAAGGAGCCGTCGCCATGAATCTCGTGGGGGCCATCGGTCACAGCAAAGTAGCCGATCTCATGTTGGCCGCTGCCCACTGGCTGAAACTCGCCAGCAGAAAGCGCGTTGCCATCGAGATATACAGGGCTGCCAACGAGGCGCACGACCGTTACATAGTCTTCGTTATAATCTTTGGGGACGGCAAAAACGTAGTTCTGCCGATACTGGGTCGAGGAGACCGCCATGATCAGGGCGGGGTCACCAACGTAGTCCCCCGTACAACCCTGGCTGGCGAGGTACTGGCCCACCTGAATTGGCCCGTTGGCGTCCACTTCGAAGCTCTTGTCCGTATAGGCTTCCACCCAGTCCCCCTTCTGCGCCAGGGTCTTGCCGTCGAGCCCATCAATGGGTGGATTCGTCGTCAGGGTAACGTTGCCAACGCCAGCCTGGATTCGCCAAAGGTCGACATCCGGCGCTCCGCGAGAGCGGGCCTTGGCGCAGATGTATGCCGAATCCCAAGTAGAGAGCGGGAAGAGCTGCTCCTCCAAGTGCTCGGCGCAGCAGCAATCGCCACCCGGGGGTTGCACCACCGCCTCTTCGTGGCCAGTGAAGACCGCGATCTTCTTGTCGGCAATGACGTGACTGCCACTCAGATCCTGGATGGAGAATGTGCTGCCATCGGCCTGAATATTGAGCACCTCTCCCTGTTCTAGGGAGAACTGGTTGAAAGTACCCTTCTTCAGGAAGATGCCCTCGCCCTCAGGCGAATCGGCTGTTGCTGAGGGCTTGACGCTGACATTGGTGGTGCCCTCCTCTACTGCGACGATGGTGAAATAGCCGTGTTGAGAAGGCATTGCGCCGATGGGCATCGCCTCCAACGGAGAGGTAGGATAGGAGAGAATCAGGTACTCATTGCCCAGCATCTCGGCAGGAAGCAGCAGGGAAGAATCGTCCGAGTAGGTGGACTGGAAATCGAGGGGATTGAACTGGTAGACCACCACCGGTCGATTGCTGTTGATACGCACTGAACGATCCGTAATTACGGCACCATCCACGTCCATACGGGGCATCGGGACGACCTGGACACCACCCGCGTCGACAGTTGTCGTAAGCAGATTGAAATCAACATCGGAGGCAAAGGAGGTGAAGGTGATGGTAGCCATCGCCGTCCCCGGGTTGGCGATGATGACGCCGTGGATGGCCTCGTCCGGCGGAATTCCGGAAAATGGATCGTGGTAGTTGTCCAGGTCCACGGTCCAGTACTCACAGCCGATGTATGAGTTGGCCCACTTCGGGTCGGAGAGGCACTCGGACATGCACTTGCCACCAACGCAGACTAGCCCATCCGCACAGGCCTGAGGCGCAGCCCAACCGGAACCATCATCCAGGCACCCCTGCTTGGTGCCGCTGTCAACGCAAATAGACTGGCCGGGCATACATTCGAAATCGCCGCATTCGCCATCTGCACACTTCTCATCGGTGGGACAGGGGACCGGTTCGAAGGCAGTCCCTTCCTCGTTGCACTTGCTGATAGCGTCCAGGGCAAAGCAACCCTTGACTTCGCCGGGGTCACAGGACTCCAGCTTGACGCAGGTCTCGCCGGAACACTTGTAGCCATCAAGGCAGACCGTGACAACGGTCCAGGTGCCGGCCTGGCACTCATAGAGCTCCTTTTCGGATAATTCGGGGAAGCAGGTCCGCTCGCCGTCCTGGCACTCCGGCTCAGCGTCGCTCGATGTCTCCGAGAATTTGGTGCCGTCTGCCGGATCGGTCAGCTCCCCTGAGCCGTCTTGTTTGAGAACAATGGAGGAATCACCGGGGACGACGTCCTCCCCCTCGGCAACCTTGTCAGAACTGCACGCTGCCAGAACTGCTGCGAGAATGAGCCCGATCAACTGCCAGTGCGTGAGTCTCATGGCCTGCCCCCTGTTTCTGTCCGCGGCAGGATACCAGAACTGCCCAGCATGTGAAACGGGAAAAAGGGGCGACTCCTGTGCACGCCTAGGGCGGACAGGGACGTGGCCTTGCGCGTGGGGCTGCGCAGTCGCTCAGGGTAACCGCTGGGGAATAGAAGGGTGCCAGCAAAGGAAGATGACTAGGAGAAGAAGAAGCAGCTGTGGCATCGCCGAAGTGGGAGAGCCACTGGCATTGCAGCCACTGCTGGCAGAGCGGGAGACTTCTGGGGAGAGATCGGTGCCCCCGTTTGACGGTGTGGTCTCATTGGGTGCAGCGACAACGTCCCCCAGCACCTCGGGAGCAGCAATGTCTCCGGCTTCGCCCTGACCGGCAACGTCAGCGACCGGCTCCACGGGAGGCGGGCAGTACCACTCGCAGACATCGTCGACGCACTGCCAGATGCCATCTTCGCAATCATTCAGCGGGTCCTTGCCCTGGCAATCGGCACCGTAAAGGCACTCGGGGTCAGCCTCGCACAACCACTCGCAGAATCCCGCGGGACTGCACTCCCAGCCTCCATCACAACGTCCCACGGGATTGGCTGGGCAGTCGGCCGCGGTCTCGCAGGTAGGAGCTGGATTGCAGACCCAGACACACTGGAAAGCCGCACACTCCCAGAAACCCTCGCAGCTGCCCTCGTCTTCCACTATACAGTCCGTTGCCTGGACACATGGTGGGGGCTCGCCGATCTCGAACTCCTCCAGCAGAGCCAACTCATCAACATCGCGCGTGACCACTGTAATATGGGGGCCCGCAACCGTGACAATCTGATAGTTGTGCACTTCTTTGTTGAGCTGGACCTGATGGGGAGCCAACTGGTTCAACAAGTTCGTCTTCAAATCGTAGAGGGGCGCACCGCCCCCGCCCGAGATGACGTAGTGCAGCCCATTACCGGACAGGCCGTGCTCAAAGTAGTGGTCATGCCCGCTGAAGATCAACTTCACCTTTGACTTGGCAAAGAGGGGAAGTAACTCGCGCATTGCCGCCGACCCGGTGCGGCCCTCCTTAGACGAATAAGGACCTTCATGAACGAAGATGAAGACGTGCTCTACAGTCGAGTCAGCCACCGTCTTCGCCAGGTCCGCCTCCAGCCACGCGAGTTGTTCGGCCTTGAAGCAATTGTCGTAGAGTTTCCCCAGGAGCATGCACTCGTACCAGGGGTGAATGGCCACTGAGTTGTCGAGGACGATGAAATGTGCGTTGGCGTAGCCGAAAGAGTAGTAACTCTCGGAACCCGACCCGCTCTCCTGCGCCGGCAAATGAAAGAGGCGTTCAAAGATTGTAATTTCCCCCTCATGCTCTTCATGGTTTCCAACCGCCGGATAGACCGGCACATTCGCCAGAAGCGGGTCCTCCACCTTGAAGTACTCGTCCCAATCTGCCTCGAGTTCGCCGCTGCTCACGAGGTCACCAGTATTCATGACGAAGGCAAAATCCTCCCCCATGAGGTTCTCAACAACCATGCCGTGGGCAAGATGATCCGAACGATTGTCTCCGTGTACGGCGAAGTGAAATGTCGCAGGACCGTCAGGCGCCGTCCGGAACTCGCCACCGCCCAGTACGGCATCACCTGCCCGCACTTCGTAGGTATAGGCTGAGTCAGGGGCCAGCCCATCCATGACGCATTCGTAGTGGGGTGGTGAGGAAGCGCAGGGAGTCTCCTTTGGAGTGGCCTCTGCCGCTGCGAAATGCAGGGTCAGAGCCCCCAATATTGGCCCTTCGCAAGCGACAATGGCCCGTTGCGTTGTGATGTTCTGTAGATATGGTCCTCGAGTCAATTCCGCAGCAGAAGGAGCCGGCCCAGCGGAGAACAGGATGAGAACCGCGGCCACCCAGCGAAGCGATACAACCATATCAATCCTCCCAGCTATCGCCGCCGAGTGGCGGCACCACGGCAACCACAACGGTGACATTGTCTTCACTCTTGGCCAGGGCTGCTTCCATCAGTACGTCCACGCGGTCTGCGGGCTCACCGTCCTGCCCCACCGCGGCGAGCATCTCCTCTGTCGAGAGGTAGCCGCTGACGCCGTCGGTGCAGAGGATGATGGCATCGCTGGGTTCCAGGACAAAGCGGACCCTCTCGATAGCCATCTTCTCCCCCAGTCCCAGATGATTGGTCAGCTTTCCCGACTCTCGTTCCTGCTGCGGAGTAGTGATTGGTGAAATCACGCCATTGCGAACCAGATAGGCCATGGAGTCACCCACCTGATAGACGATGGCTCGCCGTGCCTCCGGATCCACCAGAAGCGAGGTGAGGGTGCATCCCATGCCGTAGTATTCCTTCTGGCCGGTGCGCAGCCGC
>CALGBT010000841.1 GCA_937884235.1 uncultured Pseudomonadota bacterium | reverse complement strand
ACGGCCGTATCTCCGTCATGTTCGACATTCCATGCTCTGCAAAGACCACCTCGAAGACCTGGACCGAGCCTCGACCACAGTCGAGGAGATCATCGACCTCGACCCCGCGAATGTCGAGGCCCTGCGCCTCCTGGACGTCCTCTACACGAAGCAGGAACGCTGGGATGACCTCCTGCGAGCCCTCGACCAGACGTGTTCGCTGACCACCCAGGCGGAGGTCCAGGTTGAGTTGCTACTGCGTATGGCGGAGCTCTACGAACGCCGCCTCAACGACCTGCCCGGGATGGTTGATCGACTCGACCAGGTGCTCCAACTCGACAACGGCAATGTCGCCGCCGTAGAGATTCTCGAACGCAACATTGAGGGTGACGTGGCACTCCCGGTCATCGACCTCCTTGACGCCTACATGCGTCGAGCGAAGGTCTGGGACCGACTCATCGACCTCCTCTATCTGCGCAAAAGCTTCGTCGAGGATGCCGGGGAGCAGCTTTCGCTGCAGAAGGAAATCGGCCGCCTCTACGAGGAAGAAGTTGGCAACAACCAGTCCGCCTTCGAGAACTATCGCATCGCGCTAGCTCTTGCTCCTGACGATGACGACGTCCTCACGGCACTCCTGCTCCTGGCGGAAAGCTTGGGCAACTTCGAAGAGCTCTTCCTGATCCTCAACGAGGAGGCCAAGGAAATGGAGGAGAGTTCTCAGCAAGTTCAAATCTGGCGGGTCCTGGCCACCATGGCCCGGGACAGACTGGACGACAATGCCACTGCCATCGAGTACTTTGGCAAGGTCATGCAGAGAGAGCCGGATGACGTAGAGACCATCACCTCGCTGGCCTCTCTCTACCGTGATGCCGAGAGTTGGGAGCGCCTCGTTGAAGTGCTGGAGAGCAACGCCGAATTGGTGGAGGATCTTGACGAGAAGAAGATGCTCTTCCTCGAAATGGGCTCCATCTACTTCGGCTCTCTGGAGGCCCCGGAGAAGGCAATCATTGCCTACGAAGAGATCCTCACACTTGACCCCAACGACATTACGGCACTCAACAGTCTCGACAGCCTCTACGAGATGACCGAACGCTGGGAGGAGTACGAACAGGTCCTGCAGGGCCGAGCGCGCATCATGGACGATGCCGATGAACAGCGCTTCCTGCTGCTGCGTCGAGCTGAAGTCCTCGAAACTCACCTTGACCGCCTCGACGAAGCCAACCAGGTACTGGCTGACCTCTACAACCGAGATCCCCGCGACATGGAGGTGGTGGGACGCCTCGAACAGGTCCACGAGAAGCGTGAAGACTGGTTCTCGCTGCTCGAGATTCTGCGCCACAAGCTAACCCTGCTGGAAGGTGACGAGCACTACCCGGTGCAGATGAAGATTGCGGCAACACACGCCAACGAGATGCTCGACTTGCATCAGGCTGTAGAGACCTACCGGGCCGTCATCGAGCGCTTCCCACAACAAGAAGGACCCATTGACGAACTGGAAGCGCTGGTCCTTGGCGGCGACGAAAAGGACCTGCCTTTTGCTCTCCTCAAACCGCTGCTGGAAGAACGCGGACAGTGGGAGCGTCTCCTCGTTTGCATGGAAGCATACAAGGGGGCCATGGATAGCCCGGGGCGAAAACTAGAACTGGCGGTGGAGATGTCGGCCATTGCCGAGGACCGTCTCGAAGACCTCGAGCGGGCCTTCTATCTGGCTGCCGAAGGCGTCCAGACAGCACCGGGGCGCACCGACGTCATTGACCGGCTGGAACAGATCGGACAGCGGGCCGGAATGCTGGAGCAGGTCGTCGCGGTCTACGCCACCACCGCCGAGGAAGCCGAAAACACCGAAGATGCCACCAACCTCATGCGCCGTAAGGCCGAGCTGCTCAAGAACGAATTGGCCGACTACGAGCGGGCCGTCGAAGAATATGAGAATCTGCGGGAGCTTGATTCGGACCGATTCGTTCTGGAGGCCCTCGACGAACTCTACAGCGTGCTGGAGCGCTGGGAAAAACTGGCCGATGTTCTGCGGGACGAGATCGACCTGGCAGCCGACGTCGAAGAGAAACTGCTCTACTACTACCGCCTGGCAGAATCAGTCGAAGAGAACCTGAACGACCCCAGCCGGGCCATGGATGTCCTCAAGGAAGCATATCTACTCAACACCGACAAGATCGAGACTCTCCTCCGTCTACGCCGGCTCTTCGATGAGAAGGTCGGGGATGCGGAAGCCGCCGAGCTCCTGGAAGCCTACTACGCGTCACACGAGGACTGGGAAGAAGTAGCTGCGGTTCTCAAGCGACGATTCGATTTGGCCGAGGGCCGGGACGACAGACTGGAGAACGCCCAGAAGCTCGTCAACGTGCTCCTTACCCGGCTCAGCGACAAGGCCCGCGCCCTCACCTACTGTGGCGAGGCGCTGGTCATCGACCCGGAAGATTTCGCCTCCCTCGACCAATTGCTGCGCTTGAAGGACGATACCGGACTCCTGGCCGAGACCGTGGAATTTCTGCAGCGGGCCAGGCGCGCCGCCGATGATGTCGAAGCCTACCGCAGCCTGGGCATGCACGCTGGCTGGATGCTGTGCGAGTTGGGCCGGCAAGACGATGCCGAGCAGTGCTTCAAAGAACTGCTGGAGAAGGATGAGGAATTCATCAACGCCTGGAAGGCCCTCGAATCTCTCTACGAAGAGCAAGACCGGGTCCAGGAACATGAGGAAACGCTGGTACACCTCATTTCACTGCAAGAATACGAGGACGACCGCATTCCACTTCTCCTCAAGGTGGGTCGGTTGCGACGGGACAGACTCGATCAGGGGGACGCCGCAGTAGCTGCTTTCCAGCAGATCGTTGATATCGATGAGCGCAACGAGGAGGCCCTCAACTCCCTCGCTTCCCTCTACGAAGACCGGGGGCAATGGCAGGAGCTCACCGCTATCCTGACCAATATGGCCGAGATGGCCAACGAGGCGGAGGAACGAGTTTCGCTCCTCTCTCACCTCGCAAATGTCAACGAAGAGAAGTTGGGCAATGTCGAAGCCGCCGTCCAGAATTGGCAGGATGTCCTCGACTGGTCTCCGGCACCGCACGTGCTGGCCAACCTGCAGCGCCTCCTGCGCCAGCAGGGTGAATGGCAGTCCTTCGTCGAGATGGCGGAGCGAGAAGCAAATCTGGAAGTCACCGATGATGACCGCAAGGTTCACCTCTGGCGACAGATTGCCCATGCCTCATACGAGCACCTGGAGGATTCCCTCCTCGCTCAGCAGAATTGGGATCGCGTGGTCGAGTTGCTTCCCGGCGATGAAGAGGCAGTGTTGTCGCTGCGGGATCTCTACCGCTTGAACGAAGACTTCATGAAGCTCTCCGCCCTCCTCGAGCGCATCGCCACCGACGAGCAACAGCCTGCCGCCGAAAGACTGCGCAGCTGGACCGAATTGGGCCAGGTCAAGATGAATGAAACCATGGACATCGATGGGGCCATTCTCGCCTGGACCGAGGTGCTGACACTGGAGCCCGGTAACTTCGAAGCATATGACGCCCTTGAGCGCCTCTACATGGAGAGCGCCCGTTTCTACGAAGCCGCAAGGCTCCTCCTCGAGAAGCTCGAACTGATCTCTGGGGAAGAAGCCCAGGTGGCCCTGCTTGACAAAGTCGCCAACCTCTACGAGGAATCCCTCAACCGCTGGGAAGACGCCGCAGAATTGCGGGAGCGCATTATCACTATCGCCCCGCTGAGCTTTGACCAGTACGAGCGGGTGGCAAATCTCTACGAGTCCCACGAGAAATTCGACGAGCTTGCCAGACTGCTCGAAGGCCGCCTGCAGGTGGAAGAAGAAGTCGAAGATCGCGTCAAGACCCTGGGCGCGCTGGCTGAGCTCTATGAAGAACGCCTGAGCAATGACAAGGCAGCCCTCGACGCGGTGAAGCTGGCGCTGGAACTCAAGCCCGGCGACCTCGACCTCACCGATGCTGGCGAACGACTGGCGCTGCGCTCGGAGCTCTGGCAGGACCTCTACGAGGTTTGGGCCGCGGCCGTCCCCCATGTTGACGAAGCCCGTCAGGTTGACCTCATGGTCAAGCTGGGTGGCCTCCTGAGAGACCGCCTCGAGAACTACACTGAGGCAGTGGAATGGTACGAACGCGTCGTTGAGCTTGACGCTGATGCCGAAGCCGCACACATCGCCCTGGTTGACCTCTATGAACTTACCGAGGACTGGGAGAAGCTGGCGGGCACCCTCGAGAAATTGGCGGAGGTGACGGCCAACTTCGAAATGCAAGTGAACTACTCTCTTAGACTGGGCGACACCTACTTCCAGAAGCTGGAAGATCACGCTCGCGCCCAGACGGCCTACAACCAGGTCCTGGACCTTGACCCCACCGAAGAGAAGGCCGTGGACGCCCTGCAGTCCCTCTACGGCGAAATGGGCGAGTGGGAAAAGCTCATCGAGATTCTCGCAGTGCGGGCATCTATCCACCCGGAAGAAGACGGCGCCCTCAAATTGATCTCAGGTGAACTGCTGGAGTCCCGCCTTGACGACCCCATGCGAGCAGCAGAGGTCTACGAGGAACTGGTCACCTACGACCCGTCAGCAACCGAGGCTTTTGAACGGCTCGAGCGCATCTACACCGAGGCTGAAGTCTGGGACCGGCTCGTAGAAACTTACGAACGCATTCTCAGCTACACCATGGACGAAGATACGCGCGTCGACCTGCTGCGCAAGCTGGCTCTTCTCAACGAAACAGTCATTGGCAACGGCGAAGCTGCCGCCGATTACTATCAGCAGATTCTCGACCTCCACCCGGAGGAAGTGGAAGTAATCACCTCCCTCGAGCGCCTTTACGAAGAAAACGACCGCTGGGACGACCTCGTTCTAGTCCTGCGCCGCACGGTGCAACTCGCCGATTCCGTCCGGGATAAGGTCGCCTACCTCGACAAGATAGCTTCCCTCTACGTCGAGCGGTTGGATGACGTCCATTCCGCAATCATGGCCTACCGGGAGATTCTGGAACATGACCCGGCACACCTGGACACCCTCGTGCGCCTGGAGGGCCTCTTCTCCCAGGAAGGAGACTGGATGG
>CALGBT010000840.1 GCA_937884235.1 uncultured Pseudomonadota bacterium | reverse complement strand
CATCGAGTGGTCTATGGGGCCACCGAATTCCGGCGGGCGCGGACCCTCGATTGGAGCGAAGCGACCCACGGCGTGCCGCGCCTCGTGGAGTTTGAGCACGTCAGCAACGAAGAGCCGCTCTTTGCTCTAGGGCCCATGGCGGTACTCTCCTCCGACCTGGGAACTGAAGATTGGGCCTTTGCCGCAGGCATCTATGCGCCCCCCGCAGTGGGCAAGCTGAAGTTCCCCGACGACGGGCCACAACGCTACATGCTCGTCGAGCAAGATGTGATGATGGTTCTCTATACCCTCGGCGCCGCCTGGCAGCCCCACAAGCGGTTCGCAGCCGGTCTGAGCTTCGCCTACGTCGATGTGCCGAAGCTGGCCTTCGAAATGGTGGTGGACGGCAACGTCTCCCCGAAACAGGTCAATCCCGAGAAGAGCCGCTTCGATATTCGCACCCGGGTCGAGGGCGAGGACCGCATGGGCTTCACCGGCAACTTCGGCCTCTGGTATGAGCCCGTGAACGGCCTGCAACTGGCCCTCGCCGGGCAGTTTCTGCCGATCCGGATAGACAGCAAGAGCCACCTCTCATTGCAGGCTGAAACGCTGGAACTGGACGACGAGATAACCATCACCAAGAACGGTGTGCCCGACGATCGCGTCACCTTCTCCATGACCATGCCCATGAAATTCCGGGCTGGTATCCGGTACGTTCACATGCGCCAGGACCGCGAGGTCTTTGACCTCGAACTGGATGTCCACTACGACCTGTGGTCCATGATGGACCAATACACTATGGATGCTGGCATCACCACTGAGGTGATGGGGCAGGTGTTGGACATCGATCAGGTCATCATCGAGAAGAACTTCCGGGACACAGTTTCGGTCAGGCTGGGAGGCGACTACAACGTCATCCCGAGGTGGCTGACCCTGCGGGCCGGCTTCTTCTACGAATCCCCCGCAGTGCGCGACGGATACGCCTTCCTCGATGCTTTCAGCTTCCACCGCTTCGGGCCCAGCGGCGGTTTCACTCTGCACCTGCCGCACGCCGACCTCTCCCTGGCCTACACTTGGCTGGCACAGAATGTCCTGGTCGTTACCGAAGAGGAATCCCGCATCTACCAACAGATGCCGGGAAGCCCATGTCCGTCGCCCTATACGGATACCTCTTTGTGCAACGAACACTATCTGGGACAACCTGCGGCACCAGCCAACGCCGGGACCTACCAGGCCAGCTATCACCTCATGAATGCCAGTCTGGCGGTGAACTTCTAGCAGTAAGTAGAGGTTTGCGCTAATGACCCCCTCGCCGGGGCCGTACGGTGCCCGGTGCCGGGTCTCCGATGTTCGCTCCACCCGGCGGAGGAAGATGCTCCCTGAACGTCAAGAGATAGTACTCCTGGTAAACCTCGAGACTCTCTCCGTTCTTGGCCATTGCTACCTGGACAATCTCCGTTGTCATGCTCTTCGCTTCTATGGTCCCATCGTCCTCGAACAGTTCACTCGCGTGACCCTACGAATCGCCCTGCCCAGGGGAGCGCAGATCACGACCTGCGCCCAGGCAATGAGAGCCTACGACGGCGCCCAGTATGCCTTGCGGCTGCTTCCGGGCGCCGGCACCGACACGCTCCTGGGGGCGGGCCGGGAGGCCGCCTGGGAGATTGTTGATGCCGAGGGACTGGAGTCGACCAGCGACTTCTTTGAACGCCGCATCGACCTCCCGGACCCCGAGGCCGAGGATACCATCCTGGAGCTCGACTTCCCCGAGCATGACCTCTCCCCGCTCTCTGAAGTAATGAGCGACGGCAGCGGCCGCTTCATCGAATGGTTGGAGCGAGAGGACCAGCGCCACGGCAACGTCCACTCCCCTACCCTGGAAATTGCCAACGACCCGGCAGAGACCGCCATGATCCTGCCTCCCACTGCCAGAACGCCTGCTCCCGGTGAGGTCAACCGCGCGGCCGTCATGCTGCAACTGCCCCTGCAGAAGAAGAAGCAGCTGGCAGTAAGCGGGGGGGCCGAGATCCGTGCGGCGCTGATATCTGACCCCGAAACCAGCCTTCAGAGCTGGGTCTTCAGAAACCCGGACCTCACCGAAGAGGAGGTTGTAGAGTACATCAAGCGAGTAGACCTCACGCCCCAGTCCATCGCTCTCATCTACGCCAGCCCGCGCTGGTCCCTCTCCCTGCGCGTAGTGAGACAGCTGATCCGTAGTCCGTCAGTTCCAGAGTGCGACCTCCCACGTCTCATGGCCACGGTTCCCACCCAGGAGTTGAGGACCCTCCTCGCCATCCCTGACCTGCCGCTCGCCACCAGCGATGCCGCCCGCAAAGCGCTACTCGAACGCAGCGCATAGCCCTTTACACTCAAGGCTCTATCAGGTACAAACGGGCAGGACATATCCGCAGGAGGGAACGACCATGCCCCGCAAGATCCCCGACAGCCTGCTCACCGGCTTCGTCCTCATCGACCGCCAGCACGAACAGATCTATGCCACTTTCGACGATCTCATGGCGCTGCTGCAAGACGGTTCGGGAAAGTCCCAGATTCTCGAGACCATCGCCTACGTCGAGAGGCATGTGTTGACGAACTTCGACTTCGAAGAGACAGCCATGAAGGCCTATGGCTATCCCCACCGCGTTGAGCACATGGCTGCTCACCTCATTTTGCGAGAAAACGTCAAGGATATACGGCAGGAGGTCCAGGAGGGGAACATCACACCTGCTCTGGTCAAGAAGTGTCGCGAGATGCTTCAGGATGCCCTCTTCCGCCACATCGCCGAGCATGACCTCAAGATGGCCCCGTTCCTGAAGGACAAGAACCCCAACGAAGACGGTTGGTCGCTCTAGCCCCGATGACGACCAGTGGCCAGCCGGGGTCAGCAGCTCCGCCCCTTCTTCCTGAGCGGGCCTGGCAGTGGGCAGTGCTGGCCCTCATCTTCCTCGCCTCTTTGCTCCTCAATCTGCTGGTCCCTCCAGCCGCCCCAATCCACCCGAACACCCATGGCATCCAGGAAATTCGCACCATCCTCGACCCCGGCCTGACCATTGCCCCGGGCGAGTTTTATGGCCCGCTATACGTCAGCTTCATGCGCTTCATCTGCATCTTTGGCGGCTGGCAGGAAAGCACCATTTATGCCACCAACGCCGTGCTGGGCGCCCTCTCCGTGCTGGCGCTCTTCGCCCTCGCTCGAGCCATCGGCTTCACCACCGGCGGTGCGTTCCTGGGCGCGGCTCTCCTCGGATCCCACCCCGCCCAGGTCTGGCTGGCCGGCTCTGAGAGCCCCATGTCACTCTATTTGGCACTGGTTCTGGTCGGGTTAACATCGCTGGTGCTCGGGATACGACGCGCGGCCATCGCTCTTCTCTGGCTCGGCGCGGTAGCCATCGGTCTCGCCTGCCGACTCCATGTCCTGACCCTGGCGGCCTTGCCGCTGGCGCTCGGGTTCGTGGCTCACACCCGGGCTCGCCACCAACTCACCGTGAATCGCCGGTTTGCTCTCCACGCGGCGCTGGCCGCGGTAACCGCCCTGACGCTCTGGGCCACCCACCTGTGGGACCTGCGCTGGGTACCCGAGGCCTTTGCCGGGAAGGTGCGGGGCGAGAGTTCCCTCGCTCAGTTCACCGTCGGCAATATTCTCTTTGACCCGACCCTCTCGGCCATCGCAGTCATCTTCCTGGCCGGGTGGGGAGCCCTGCTCCTCCATCGACACCAGCGTGCCCTCGGGCTGCTGCTGAGCTGGGCCTTTGTGGTCCTGGTTCCGGCTGGACTCCTGGTCAACTCGCTGCGCACTGATGCCGTTCGCTACCAGACTCCGACCCACTGGGTGCTCTTCCTGGTGGCTGGGGCCGTGGTCAGCTTCTCGCCACGGCTGAAGAAACATGAGTGGACTGCCAGGGGAGCCCTCCTGGTGTTGCTCGTGGCCATTCTGGGCAACGCGGTGTACGGCTGGTCCGTGGTCCACCACGGAACCATCGCCACCCGGGCCTACGCATTCTCGCGCCAGGCAATCAAGGCCGTGGAGGCCCCGGCCACCCTCCATCTGCCACGTCTTGAAGATGACTATCGGCGCTTGTTGGTGGATGTCCCTGTTTACGACGAGCAACTACGAGTGGTGCGCGGCGAGACGCCCGCTGCCGGAGACCTCGTCTATCTCGGGCTGGACTGCTACCGGGACCCCGACCTCTTTGCCGGCCGCTTCGACGACACCGGGCAGCGCGTTGAGTGCGCCCGCGCCTGCTTGCCGCTGGCGCGCACAGCTATTGCCGAGACCACCCTCCACCGCGATCTCCACCGCTGGGGCCACCACCTGCTCTTCCACGACCTCACCGTTGACTCCCCTCGCATCGGCCTCTACCGGTGCCTCTGATTGCTGCGCAACCGACCTTGACACGCACACCCGCTGAAAGTATTCTCTGCCCCATTGCTAGGTTTTGTCACTTAATCTTGTGGGAGGAATAATATGAAAGCCAGACTAGCTTCGGCCCTATTGCTGGCCGGACTTCTCGGTTGCAGCGGCACCAGCTCCAGCGACGATGTCGTCGCCGGAATCGATGCCAACACCAACGACAACATTGCTGAAGTCATGGGCCTCGACTTACCGGAAACGGACCTCGTGGAAACCGACATCCCCACCACCGAGTTGCCCGCCCCCGACCTGACGGCAGAGTGTGAAGCTGGGCAGGGCTGCCTCCTGGAAGCCTGCGAGACTCACGAAGAGTGCTTCGACGGGTGGTGCATTACGCATCTTGGCAACAAAGTCTGCACTCAGGTCTGCGACGGCATCTGCCCCGACGACTGGGCCTGCGTGGCCGCGGACGACGATGGCAAGGTTGGCCAGATTTGCGTTTCTACCTTCGCCACGCTCTGCCTGCCGTGCAACGAAGCTGACGACTGTTCTGGCATTGGCACTCAGGCAGAGTGCCTCTTCTTCGGTGCCGCGGCAGGTTCTTTCTGCGGCAGCCCGTGCGGCGGCAACGACTCCTGCCCCGATGGCTACGCCTGCCAGCAGGGCACCAATGTCTCCGGCGACTCCGTCGAGCAATGCATCCCCGAATCAGGTACGTGCGAGTGTAGTGACTCAGCGATGGCAGCCGGGCTTAGCACCGATTGCCTTGTGGAAAACGAATTCGGGTCCTGCGACGGTACCATCTCCTGCTCAGAAGACGGCCTCTCGCAGTGCGATGCGATGGTGCCGGCAGAGGATCTCTGTGACGGCATCGACAACGATTGCGATGGCAACACCGATACCGTCTCTTGCAACGACGACAACCCCTGCACCATCGATAGCTGCGAAGGGGCCGACGGCTGCGCCAACATCCCTGACGACGCCGACTGCGACGACGACAACGAGTGCACCGACAACGCCTGCGTCAACGGCAAGTGCGTGGTCACCAAGGAGCGCGAGTGTGGCGGCAACTGCGGCGTCTGCGAGGGAGTCAGCGCCTACTGTGAAGCCGGCACCTGCAAGTGCGACCCCTTCACCTGCGTTGACCTGGACCACGCCTGCGGCCAGTGGTCCGACGGCTGTGGCGGCACCATCAACTGTGGCACCTGCACCAAGTACGCCAACTCAGCCTGTGTGGCCGGTCAGTGTGATTGCGATGCCGACAGCTGTGAGGGTCTTGGCTTCGATTGCGGTGCGCAGGACGATGGCTGTGGCGGTAGCCTCGCCTGTGGCGAGTGCGATGAGTTTGATAACTCGACCTGCATCCTCGGGACGTGCAAGTGCGTCAAGTTCACCTGCGACGTTCTCAAGAAGGACTGCTCCAAATGGAACAACGGCTGTGGCGGCGAAGTCGACTGCGGCGGCTGCACCGATTTCACCAACTCCTTCTGCGACGAAGGCGGCCTCTGCCAGTGCACCCCCGACACCTGCGATTCACTGGGCAAAGAGTGCGGCGAGTGGGATGACAACTGTGGCGGCACCGTCATCTGCGACCCCTGCGAAGCATTCGTCAACTCCTTCTGCAACGAAGATGGGGCCTGCGACTGCGTTGACACCTCCTGCGACGAACTGGCTGTCACCTGCGGCGAATGGGACAACAACTGCGGCGGGCTGGCCGAGTGCGGCCTCTGCGAAGAATTCCCCAACTCCACTTGCCAGGAAGGTACCTGCGGCTGCGTCCCCGATACCTGCGAAACGCTAGGCAACAACTGCGGCGAGTGGTCCGACGGCTGCGGCGCTACCATCCAGTGCGGCACATGCAACGAGTTCGCCAACTCCGTTTGCCAGGAGGGCACCTGCGGCTGCGTCGCCAACACCTGCGAAGGGCTGGATAACGAATGCGGCGATTGGGACAACGGCTGCGGCGCCACCGTCCAATGTGGTGGCTGCGAGCTCTACTCCAACTCCTTCTGCGACGAGGGCACCTGCGGCTGCGTCCCCGAGACTTGCGAATCCCTGGGAGTCACCTGCGGCGAGTGGGACAACAACTGCGGCGACGCGATTGTCTGCGGCGGCTGCGAAGAATTCGCCAACTCCTTCTGCAGCGATGACGGGGCCTGCGACTGCACCGCCGATAATTGCGACAGCCTGGTCAAGGAATGCGGCAGTTGGGACGACGGCTGCGGCGAAACCGCCGAGTGCGGTGGCTGCGAAGAGTTCTCCAACTCATTCTGCGACGATGAGGGAGCATGTGACTGCGCACCAGATTCCTGCGAAGACATCAACTATGAATGCGGCGCAGGTGACGATGGCTGCGGCGAAGCCATTGAGTGCGGCACCTGTGACGACGAGAACACCTGCACCGTTGATGCTTGTGAAGCTGGCTCCTGCACCTTCACCAGCGAGTGCTTCGGCGTGCCCTTGATCAATGAAGTCGACTATGACCAGCCGGGCGCAGATGATTTCGAGTTCATAGAGATCTTCAACCCCGGGGAAAGCGCCGTCGACCTGACGAAGTACAAGCTTCAGCTAGTCAATGGCGCCAACGCCAGCGTCTACAAAACCTACCAGCTCAGCGACGCTGCCAACCAACTTGCGGCCGGGGCCTATCTGGTCATTGCGGACCCTGCGGTCATCGACGTCATGCCCAACGAGGTCCTCACTCTCGTACTCGCCGAGTCGTCGGTTCAGAACGACAAGGATGGCCTCCGTATCGTCACTACGGCTGACGAATCGTTCGTCGATGGAGTCCATTACGAAGGGATCATGGAGGGCGTCGGTGAGGGCGGCAGCGCGGGCACAGACGACGGCTGGCAGTCACTCTGCCGCTGCCCCAACGCTACGGATACCAACGACAACACAGCCGACTTCAGTGAGTCCCAGCCCTCTCCGGGCACCGCCAACTTCTGCATCTAGTCTTCCGGTCTGACCCTCCATGATGTAGTATCGACAGACGGCTATTGGCCGCGACCCCTCTGATACGGAGAACTCCATGCTCCGCCACACCTTACCGGTTCGGCTTCTGCTCTTCGCGCACCTCGTCGGCTGTTCCACGTCTGGCAACGGCCCAACTCTTGATTCTTCATCGCCAGACACCCTCGATTTCGCAGATGGGGACGACGCTGCGACGCAGGTCGACCTTCAGAACAACCCCGACGATGCAACCGTCGACCTTGAGGTCACCGCTATCGAGCCGGCCCTCATTGGCCCCGGACCCTTGGCCGAGGGGTGCCCGATGCCAGGCATGGCCACGGCTCGGGTCATCGGTGTCAAGGAGGGATTCGAGGGTCCTGCGGCCATTGGCACCAAGGGCGATTTTCTGCTCATGAACGAACACGCCGCTTTCGTCATCGAAGCCGAGGAACGGGCCAACGCCTACTATCTCTATGGCGGCATCCTGGTCGACGCTGTGGCCCTGGAAGCGT
>CALGBT010000839.1 GCA_937884235.1 uncultured Pseudomonadota bacterium | reverse complement strand
CCACCCAGTCTCTTCTGCGGCACTGCCAAGCCACCCAGAGATCCCTCCGGCGGCAGGCCGCCGTTCGGGATGACATTGCCGAGTGTGAGGGAGGGCGCTCAAGAAACAGGTCAGGGATGACCCCGCGAGGCCCCACTTACCCACCGGTCATCCCGCGGCCGGCCCACGGCCGGCGAGGGATCCCCGGGCACCACCCAGTCTCTTCTGCGGCACTGCCAAGCCACCCAGAGATCCCTCCGGCGGCAGGCCGCCGTTCGGGATGACATTGCCGAGTGTGAGGGAGGGCGCTCAAGAAACAGGTCAGGGATGACCCCGCGAGGCCCCACTTACCCACCGGTCATCCCGCGGCCGGCCCACGGCCGGCGAGGGATCCCCGGGCACCACCCAGCCTCTTCTGCGGCACTGCCAAGCCACCCAGAGATCCCTCCGGCGGCAGGCCGCCGTTCGGGATGACATTGCCGAGTGTGAGGGAGTCGGAGAGGACGGGGAGTTCTAGGCCTTCGGGGCGTTCCGGAGCCAATCATCGATGGGTGCGAGTTGTGCGGTGAGGCCAGCGACTATCAGCCCTGTGTCTTCACCCACTCGCTGCCCGTAAAGAGTTATGTCGAGGACCAGATTGGAGACCGCGGTTTCCACCAGGGCAGGCTCGGTGGTAACCACAGACCGCGTTTCGGCACCCAATTCGGCGTTGCCGATCAGTGCGGACTTGAGGTCAGACAAAAGGATGATCCGGTGAGACCAGTGCTTCTCCAGGTCCTCTTCGGGGATACCATAGCTGAGCAGCTGGCCTGTCCCCTCAGGCAGTGAGGTGAAGGAGAACAGGACGACTCGTACTCCGCGTGCACAAGTTTCAGCGAGGGCTTCCTTGAGGCGTTCAGCTTCTCTGCCCCAAATGGAAGCGTACACAGTCTTCTCACTGCTTGCGAGGAGGTCCCCGGCCTGCTGGAGCATGGCGTCGTAGCCCTGCAGAGTCCAGGTGCTGGACTCCGGCTCCTTGGTGGCAAGACGGCGCATTGCCGCGACGAGGTCATCAAGGGTCTCGGAGAACCTCGATTCGAGCAAGCGAGAGAGGCGATCCGGTTCGATAGGAAGGTAGCGTGCCGGCTTACCGTGCAACGCGTTCACCAGCCCCAGTCCTTCGAGTCTTCGCAGCACCGTGTAAATGGCGGACCTGGGTACACCTGAACGGCTGGCAAGTTCATAGCCAGTGGCTGGATGCTGTTTGAGCAGGGCAACATAGGCCTTGCCCTCACTGGCCGTGAATCCCAATTCTTGCAGGGCGCGGATTACTCGGTCTTCGGTAGCTCCAGCAGCGGTCATGAGTTCCTCCTTCGAGGCCAAAGATAGCCAGACAATCGTTTTCGATGCAAGGCAAAAGCAACATCACGCTGGGAAACGCTGCCCAAAAGTGAGATACGGTGTCCCCGGAGGACAAGATGAAAGGCTAGCTATTCCAATTTGGAGGCTGCATTCACCCTTCCGCTCGAAGGAGTCGGGGCACCATTACGGGCACTTCGGGAATCTGCCCGGCGAGCCGTTGGCCATTTCCATCAGGCCTCAGCAGGACGCTGTTGCGCTGGCGCCAAGGTCGCCTCGCAAGTAACGCCTGACCAGATTCAATGCCGTGGTTGAGGCGGCGAGCCTAATCGCCTGTCGGTCAGGGCGGAAGGAGCGCATGCGGTGGAACGTGCCCTCTGGAGTTGCCAGGGCGAAATGGACGGTGCCCACGGGTTTCTCCGGAGTTCCTCCGTCGGGCCCGGCGATGCCCGTCACAGCCAGGGCCAGATCGCTACCAAACCTGTTCCTGGCCCCCTCGGCCATAGCTCTGGCGCAGGCTTCGCTGACGGCACCGTGGCGCTGCAGGATTTCGCGCTTCACACCCACCAGCTGTTGCTTCATCTCGTTGGCATAGGTGATTCCCCCGCCGACGTAATACCTGGAACTCCCGGCGACATCGGTAAGTCGCATCCCGACCATCCCCCCAGTGCACGATTCTGCGGTGGCGAGCGTCAGGCCCCGGTCAAGGAGAAGCTTGCCGACAACCGATTCCATGGTGTCGTTACCCCTGGCGAAGATGCGATGTCCGAAGGTGTCCGCCACTGCCTTCGCTATTTCATCGGCTCTTGCGCATGCGGCCTCATGCGTTTTGCCTGGCACGAGGAATTTCAGCCATACTTCGGGATAGTGGGCACGAAAGCCAAAGCTGACGTCGGGGTTGCCAATGATCATGTCTGCCACGTCCCTGGCGAGATGAGATTCCGGTACGCCAAAGAGCTTCAGTACCTGATAGGCAGTGGGGGGCAGCGAGGGCACGTGAGCGGCCAGGTCGGGCCAGACGGCCGTGCACCACAGCGCTTTCATTTCAGTGGGGACTCCTGGCAAGCAGTAAGCGCGGCACCCCTTGAGGTCGAACTGAAAAGCCGGCGCCAATCCGGCGGGGTTGACGAAGACCCTGGTGCCTGCCGGCACGGCAGCCTGCTTGCGGTTGTTTTCTGAGAAAGGCATGCCCCGCTGAGCGAACAGGGCAAGGATCCGGTCCAGGCTTTCCTGGTGGAAGATAGTGGGCGAGTCGGTGGCAACGGCAACGGCGTTTACCGTGTGGTCGTCTTGTGTGGGCCCAAGGCCCCCAGTGAAGATGGCGAGGTCGTGATCCCGGCAGACTGACTTGATAGATTCGAGTAACCTCGCCGGATCGTCGCCGACGGTCAGGTGAGTGGTGGGCTGCAGCCCTACTGCGAATAGTTGTTCAGAGAGCCATGCGGTGTTGGTATCAACCAACTCCCCCCGCAACAACTCGTCCCCGGTAGTCACAATTGCCAAGCGCATAGAATCTCCTGCAAGTGAACTACCACATGGTCCATCGCCGGGGTGAAAGCGTCAAGAGATTCTGGGCAGTGGTGACGGCGCTCGACCATGTCGCCCGAGGAGTGTGTTGAGGCCGGGAATCTGTGGTAGACTGTGAATGGAACCTTGCGGGGGTGTTGCGTGCGAAAGAGACTGCTGGCGGTTGTTATTGGTGCTCTATTGGCTGGTTGTTCCGGCACATCCGGAGTGGTGGAAGTGCCGGATGGGGCTCTGGATGGCTCGTTTCTTGATGTCCTGGCCGAGGTTGTCGGGAACGATGTCGATGCAACCGGTGAGGCTCTAACGACCGCCGAGATCTCGTGGGATTTTCGTGGACCGGACGAGGTAATGGAGGAGGTCGCATCGCCATGCGAAGGGGACGGGGGGTGCTTTCTCGACCCCTGTCAGGACAATGGAGATTGCCAATCTGGTTGGTGTGTAGAGCACATGGGTGAGGGGGTCTGTTCCCAGCATTGCCAGGAAGACTGTCCTCCCGGTTGGCTCTGCAAGCAGGTTGGGGCATCGGACCCGGATCTGGTATTCATCTGCGTCTCCGGGACCGCCAATCTCTGCAAGCCGTGCGGCGACGGCAGCGACTGCAAGACGGTTGGCGGCGTTGAAGATGTCTGCGTCAGCTACGGCGATGAGGGTTCGTTTTGTGGCGGCATGTGCGCATCGGCCGAAGACTGCCCGTGGGGGTTCTCATGTGTTGATGCGCAAACCGTGGATGGCGTTGCAGTAAAGCAATGTGTCGCTGATGCCGGTGTCTGTCCCTGCGCGGGCAAATCCGCGGCCCTGGGACTCTGGACTCCCTGCCAGCGGGAAAGTGACTTTGGCGTCTGTACCGGGAAGCGGGTTTGCCTCAGCGAGGGGCTCTCTGATTGTGATGCGGCGCTGCCACAGGCGGAGAGTTGCAACGGCGCAGACGATGACTGTGACGGCGAGATTGATGAGCCAACCCTGACGGAAGGAGCATATGTCGGTCTCTGTGATGACCAGAACGAGTGCACCACGGACAGCTGTGACGGCGGTGGAGGCTGCCAGCACGAAGCACTTGGCGGAGGCGAATGCAAGGATGGCGATGCTTGCACTGTGGGGGACCACTGTGTAGCGGGGATCTGCAGTGGCAGCCCCGTGGAGTGCGACGACTCCAACCCTTGCACTGATGACACCTGTGACGGTTTCGGCGGCTGTGCCTTTGCGTTCAACGAGGCAGTCTGCGACGACGTCGACGCATGTACGGTGGCTGACCGGTGTGAAAAGGGAGAATGCCTGGGCGTCTCGGTGGCATGTGAATGCCAGGATGACGATGACTGTGGTTCCCTGGAAGATGGGAACCTCTGCAATGGAACGTTGCATTGTGATCTCGAAGGGTGGCCACACAAGTGCACTGTTGATTCCACGACCCTGGTGCTGTGCCCGGCTCCTGCGGGCACTCCCGATGCCCCCTGCCTGGCCGCCGCCTGCGATCCGGAGACGGGGAGTTGTTCCTTGGTGCCGGGTAATGAGGGGTGGTCGTGCAACGACGGGAACCCGTGCACTGTCGGCGAGACGTGTGATGCGGGAGTGTGTACTGGCGGGCTCAGTGCGAACTGCGCAGACGGTGAGATCTGCACGGACGACAGCTGTGACCCGGACTCCGGTTGCACCCATCTTTTCAACCAGTCCCCCTGCTCGGACGGCGACGTTTGCACAGTCGGTGACGTGTGCGGCAACGGAGAATGCGCCCCCGGCCAGACGCTGCTTGCCTGCGCCGACGGCAATCCGTGCACGGCCGATTCGTGCGATGCCGTACAGGGTTGCGTTTTCGCTCAACTCGAAGGTGATTGTAGTGACGGCAACGCGTGCACCGAGGGCGACTTCTGCCAGGGCGGCGAGTGCATTCCCGGCCCGCCGGTGGTCTGCGATGATAGCAATCAGTGCACCGCCGAGAGTTGCGATGCGAACCTTGGCTGCATCATCGTCCAGTTGAATGGTCCGTGTGACGATGGTGACGATTGCACCACCGGGGATCACTGTGCCGCGGGCCAATGCACCTCGAAGGGCTTGCTGGACTGTGACGATGACAACCCGTGCACAGCTGATTCCTGCCTGGACGCGGACGGCTGCGTCAATGTCCCGATGGCAGGACCCTGCGAAGATGGCAGTGCCTGCACCCAGGGCGATCTTTGCCAGGCAGGCGACTGTGTTTCCGGTGCGGCGCTGTTGTGTGACGACGAGAATCCCTGCACAACCGACAGTTGCGACGCCCTTGCGGGATGTGTTTTCATGCTCAACGCGGCGGCCTGCGACGACGGTGACCTGTGCACCACCGGTGACCATTGCCATCTGGGCGATTGCGTCGGGGCCGGAGCGTTACCCTGCAACGACGGCAACATCTGCACCGATGATGCTTGCGACCCTGATGCAGGTTGCACATATGTGCCCAACGCAGAGTCGTGCAGCGACGGCGACTTGTGTACCGAGGAAGATTTCTGCGCCAACGGATGGTGCAAAGCCGGGGCGCAAATCGATTGCAATGACAACGATCCGTGTACCGACGATCTCTGCGACCTGGAACTCGGCTGCCTACACCCTTTCAATGCCGCTCCCTGTTCTGACAATAACGCATGCACCGTGGGAGACACCTGCCAGGGCGGGCAGTGTGCAACGGGCATCGGCGTCTTGATTTGCGATGATGGTCTCTTCTGCAACGGCCTGGAGGTCTGCGATCAGGGCCTGGGCTGCGTTGCCGGAGTGGCCCCGGAGATGTCCGATGACGTCGCGTGCACCTCAGACCTTTGTGACGAAGAGAACGACATCGTGATCCATGTGCCCGTCAACGTGCTCTGCGATGATCAGGAGTACTGCAACGGCAGTGAAACGTGCGATGCCCTGGACGGCTGCCTCGGCGGTGAGCCGGTGGAGACCGACGATGGCCACTCCTGCACCATGGATTCCTGCGATGAGGAAACTGACCAGATCGTCCATGTACCCGACGATGGACTTTGCGATGACGGCACAGAGTGCACCGTCGACTCCTGCGACGTCGACCTCGGGTGCCAGCACGAGAAGGTGGAAGGTTGCGGGGGGCCGCACTATGTGCTCAAGGGTGAACCCAACCCGGCAACCGTTTTCAATACCATTGCCGAGACCCATTTCTACCCCAACAATCTGGTCAACGGAATCTGGCACGGACCTTCGAACAAGATCATTGTTGGGCACGGTTACGGGGATGGGTACTGGTGGTATGATGCCACCAACGGTAGCTATTCGACGAACCCGAACAAGGGTAGCGGTGACTACGACCGCATGGTCTTCATGCCTCAAACCCGGGTAGTCGTGCACACTGACAACCAGTTCATGGCCGCACCGGCGAGCGGTATCTGGGCGGGTAGCATCGATGATGAGGGCAACGTCAGTGGGTTTCAGAAGGTCTCATTCAGTGATGGTTTCGCCGGGACGTGCAACCTGATGTCAGCATCGCCCACGGATTTCATGTGCTATACAGGGTCGGCAATTCGCCATTACAGCACGACTGAGGGGAGCCATGTTTTCACCTACCTGAAGACGACAAGCCTCTCTCCGGCCCCGGCGGATGTCTGCAGTGGCGGTTGCTACCAGGGGACATTTGCGTGGGACGGAAAGTACTACTACTTCTCGTCAAAGGGGTCCAATTCCGGAAATCTTCAGTACGAAGTATACAGTGAGGCCGGGGCCAAGCTGAGCACCCACACGGCAGCGGGAAGCGGGGCACTGAGTGGGGCATACTTCGACTGGTCCTGCGGCCGGTACGTGACTCACGATGGCTGGGGTAATCGCAAGGGCGGCAACATGCACGTGCCCAGCGATAGTGGGCAAGGAGACGACTCGCAGAGCTATGGCCCGCAGTCTCCCTATCACGAACTGCTCTAGATCAGTCCTCGCATCTTGAGGTCGGTGCGCCGGGCATCGGCCTGGTGGAGGTTGCGATTAGCCTGATCGACCTTGTTGCGCAGATTGCCTCCCGAGGTGTTCTGATTGAGCAATTCGGAGGCTTCGGCAATTGCGGCATGAGCTCGCAATGCCTCTTCGTATTCCGCCGGGCTGATCCATAACTGCATCTGTCGATAGACCTCGGCGGTGAAGTCGGAGATGGCCCCGAGGATGGTCTCGTCACCGAAAGCGATGGGAGCGTTGTCACCGTTGTCCAAGGTATACTCCAGGAGTTCATCCCCCGTTAGTGCGAGGGAAGAAAGTGAGCTTTCGCATGGACCCTAGCACGAGGCATCGAGGGCAGCAATCAGCTTATTTGACCGTCTCTTGAGCCGGGAGAGAATAGGGGCGGAGGTGCCGTGTGCCCTGGCTCGACAATCTGCTTCACACCATTGGCGGATCCCCGCTCTTCCTCAGTGTCGGGGCCCTGATACTCTTCATCTTCCTGCTCAGCGCCATCATGCGGGTGGCCAAGCTGGCCCTCTTCGCAGGCCTTCTGCTGGTTGTCTACATCGGGTACCTGCAGTACTCGGGAGGCGCCGTGCCCAGGGAAGTCCGCACCGCCGAGCAGGTCATCGAACAGTCGGCGCGAGATGCAGGACGGGCGCTCAAGAACAATGCCCAGACTGCGGGAGAGGCCGTTCGAACGGCTGCCGAGAAGGTCGGCGAGAGGCTGGAGCAGGGATTCTCCGGGCCGGCCCAAGCCGCACACGATGCACTCACTCAGACGGACATCACGACGTCCGGTCCGGCCCCCGTGGCAGCAGCACAATCAGAAGAATCCCGGCCGAAGCCCCGGTAGCAAGTCCCGACGACAAGGCCGCGCAGGCGCATCCCTGGCCTGCGTCTTGAGCACCAGCCCACACACTCGGCAGTGTCATCCCGAACGGCGGCTTGCCGCCGGAGGGATCTCTGCGTGTCTTGGAAGTGCCGCACCAGCCCACACACTCGGCAGTGTCATCCCGAACGGCGGCTTGCCGCCGGAGG
>CALGBT010000838.1 GCA_937884235.1 uncultured Pseudomonadota bacterium | reverse complement strand
CCACTCCGAAATCGGACCGGCGCAGCTGCAGGAAGTCCACCGGAATCGCCGATGAATTCCAGCGCTCGCTGAAGACCGGCGCCGAGAAGAACTCGACACCGGTAATACCCGTCCCTCGTAGCGCCTCAATCGCCAACGGCAATCCGAAGGGAAACGACCAGGCGACGGTCCAGCCCAGTGCCCTGAGGAAAGGCAGCTTCCCGCGCCAGGGGGCGTGGCGCGTTGCCACCAAAACCCAGGCTGTCAGAAAGAGGGAGAGAAAGATCCCGTAGAACCAGAAAGAGACGAAAGTGGCCACCCAGCAGAAGACCAGGCGCCTGATTCGCCGGCTACCATCACGCATCAATGGGGCCACTTCCGCCAGGGCAAGAAACGGCCAGCAGACCAAATACTGCGTTAGCCTGCCCTGCTCCAGTTGGGCGATGAAGTAGGGATGGACGATCACCAGACAGGCTGCAAGAGAGGCAACTATTCCCTGCTCGGTGAAGACTCGCGCAAACCGGTAGACGGCGAAAACATTGAGCGCCGTGAAGAGAAGTACGGTCAGATTATAGGACAGGGGAAAACTGAAAAGCCACTGAAAGGGGGCGGAGAGAAGCGCGTCCCCGAAGTTGCCATGTAGCAGAAGATGGTAATTACCCTCGGGAAAGGCCTTGAAGTTGTTAGCGAAGGGGTTGGTGCCGTTGAACAGATCGTGGGCGATATGCCAGTACCAGTGCTCGGTCCCCTCAAGCCAACCAAACTGGCCCAGCGCCCCGGCGGCAACGTCTTGGGGGTTGCTCAGCCAGCCGCGGTGGACGTAGAGCGCCGCCAATAGAGGCGGGACAAAAAGAGGGAAGAAAGATCTGATCCACCGACCTACCCCGCCTCGGCTAGAGCTTGAGGCAACACCTTCCTTTGCCATTCGAGCAAACGCCTGTCCTAATCCTGCCTTGAGCAATGAGCGTGAGACAAAAATGTAGCCAATCGTGAATGCGCATAGGTGCTCTCATGGAATACTCCCCACAACTGGAGGCCCCCTTGAGGATAAGGAACCGCCATGACATTGCAAGGCAAAACCCGATTGGCCGGTGGAGTTTGGCGAGGCTCTTATTGCCCTACGCAGGGCATCAGGTCGTCGCAGGTGACAGCATCTTCGACACAGTCAGTGAAATAGGTGTGGTAGATGGGATTGTCAGCCTCCAACTCGGTGCAAAAAATCCCACACACCCAGGGCACAGTTAGAGCGCAGTTCCCGAGTTGCTGGCAGGCCTCGACGCATCCGGAGTCGGCATCGATGATGCAGCCATAGACTATCTCGGCGGGATTCTCGGGACAGGCATCGTACTCGTCGAGACATTGGTCGGCATCCCACGGCTGTGCCGCGTCGAAGGCCATGGACAGGCCAGTGCATGCGTGCTCGCACGTGTTCACTACGCCCAAGCCGTTATCCGGACAGATTTCTGCCACTGTCGAGCAATAGGTGTCACACCCATCGGGCAACTTGTCAGGAACTGTCATGCAGACATCAGCACCGTCGCACGCGCCCCAGCTCAGGCACCAATTCATGGCCATGGCCTTATCCCAGTCCAGCTGAGAGCACTGTTCCTTGCACGAGTTCTCGGATTCGAACTGCTGGTAGTACGTTGAGTCAGGGTCACATTCGCCGAAGTGACCACAGATGCCGCCACATTTGCCCGAGAGACAAGCGAAAACTGCGTCGTCCCAGATGTCGGGGCAGGTACCCATGGCCTCGAAACAATCTGGTGCGGATTCGGGATCAGCATTGCCGATAACCATGGTCATGCCGGTGCAGAATTCTTCGCAGGTAACGCCAGTGAACCAGGGGATGTCGGGGCAGAGTCCCAGCAGTCCAGCACAGTAGGCAGCACAGCCGCTGGCCGAAACCAGGGGAGGATTGGCGCACAGTTCCGGGTTGTCGCAGCCGGCCACCAGGTGACACATGGCCGCAACTTGCGCCTGGAATGGGGTGTAGCCATCGCAGACCGCCTCGCACGCTGCGCCATCGGGGTACAACTCAAGATAGGCACTGCCCGGTTCGCACTCCGGCTGGACGCTATAGCACATGAGAGTGCACTGCCCCGCCAGACAACCAACGAAGGTTGCCCCATCATCGT
Organism: uncultured Pseudomonadota bacterium; assembly: GCA_937884235.1. Classification (GTDB taxonomy): domain Bacteria; phylum Myxococcota_A; class UBA9042; order CAIXZC01; family CAIXZC01; genus CALGBT01. The sequence goes on along the minus strand of CALGBT010000838.1, from coordinate 506 downwards.
TGGGACACTCGTCGAGAGACTCGATGCAGGCGGCCGCGTTACCCACATCCGATGCTGGAACCGCCACAGCCGCACCGGTGCAACCCCAGGGACAGTATTCCGGCGGAATCTCGGCGAGGGGACACAGGCCGTTGTATGCCTCGCAGAACTCGTCGCACCCGGCAAACGGTTCGTCAGGCAGACTGGCGCACTGGCCCGCGTGAGAGCACCCGGAAACACTGATGCAGGCCTGCAGACCGAAGAGCTGCTCCTGCGTGGAGTGCTGGCAGAGATCGATGCAATCTTCGTCCTGGGGAAAGAGCGCGGTCAAGTCTTCACCGAGGTCACATTGCGCGGCGAGGCCGTCACAGGTGGACTCGCAGTTCAACGGCATCTTGTAGCACTCATACATTTGCGCGAGGTCGCACGTCTCCGCCAGAGTCTTCGTCGCACACTCCAGCAGCGGATCCGCAGCCTCGCCGGTCATGGTGAAGATGCCATTGCAGGCGGCCTCACACAGGCACTTG
>CALGBT010000837.1 GCA_937884235.1 uncultured Pseudomonadota bacterium | reverse complement strand
GCCCCCTGCGCACAAGTCAAGACCTGTTCTCACCAAGTAGGCGGTGGATTATGGAGGCGCGACGGGCTTGACCAGAGACGTATGTGTTAGTTAGTATGCCCCCGCCTCAGACGACGCGGGCTCGCCGGAGCGGGTGCGCGTGAGGCTAGACCCAAGGACTATCTTGGAGCAAACGAGGAGAATTCAATGAATGCACTTAAGCTGGTGGTACTGGTTATTGCCGTGGTTTCGATGGCCGCGGTGGGTTGTGGCAAGAAGGAAGGGGAGATGGCTGCCGAGGGAAAGGCCCCGAAGTTTAGCGACGAGGCTGAAGCTCCTCCCGCCGCAGGGGCAGTGCCTGCTGCCGGGGCGCCGGGACAGATCTTGGGAGTGGTTGTCGAGACGATGGATTCCGGCGGCTACACATACGTGCGGGTCGAGACGGAGAGAGGGGAGCTGTGGGCTGCGGGTCCCCAGACCGTGGTGGCCATTGGCGACCGCGTGGCTATGCCTGATGGGATGGCGATGAAGAATTTCACCAGTGATTCCCTGGGCCGGACCTTTGAGTCGATTCTTTTCGTGCAGTCCCTGCAAGTGGCCGGTGGCCTCCGCCCCAAGGGCGAGAATGCCGGGGCTGCGAGCATGGGGGAGTTGCGGGAGAAGGCTCGCCAAATCTCCTTCGAGGGAATCGAAAAGGCCGACGGTGGTTTGACAGTTGAGGGTGTCCTGGTTGGCGGTGGCGATCTTGTTGGCAAGCAGGTTACCGTGCGAGGCAAGGTGGTGAAGATCAACCGGCAGATAATGGAGCGCAACTGGATTCACCTCCAGGATGGCACCGGCGCTGAGCCGAACAACGATCTGACAGTGACGACCCAGGACGATGCCAATGCAGGGGACACGGTGCTGGTCGTTGGCACCGTCGCCCGCAATAGCGCCACCTTCCATGGCGGCGACGAGAAGGTGGTCCTCGAGGGGGCCAAGCTGACCATTGAAGCCAAGGCAGTGCCGGAGAAAGAGGCTGAAGCCGCTCCTGCCGCCGCTCCTGCCGCCGCTCCTGCCGCCGCTCCCGCGGTCGTTCCGGCAGATGCCCCGGCGGCTGATGGTGCGACCAAGCCGGCTGCGGAGTAAGGAGAATTAGTATGAATGGGAAGGAGCGATTTATAGCCGCGGCTTTTGGGCGTGAGGTTGATGAGGTACCAGTCTGGATGATGCGCCAGGCCGGCAGAACACTGCCGGAGTACCGGGCGCTCAAGGACAAGTACACTTTCTGGGAGTTGTGTCATAGCCCGGAACTGGCGGCGGAAGTGACTCTCCAGCCGGTGCGGCGTTTCCCCCTTGATGGAGCAGTTATCTTCAGCGACATCCTGGTCATTCCTGTGGCCATGGGTATTGAAGTTGACTTCACGCCCGCACCGGTAATGGGGCGTACCATCGACAATGCTGCCGATGTGGAGGGTTTGCTGGTAGTGGACCCCGAGCGGGACTTGGGGTTCGTCGGTTCTGCCATCCGCAATGTGGTGGGGGAGCTTGGTGATCAGTGTGCGGTGCTGGGCTTCTCGGGTGCACCATACACGCTGGCCTGCTACATGGTGGATGGCATGGGCGCCAAGGGTTTCGTCAAGACCCGGGCCATGATGCATCAGGAGCCAGAGTTGTTTGGGGCGCTCCTAGACCGTCTCACTGATGCCGTGGGAGACTACCTCGAAATGCAGATCGACGCTGGTGTGTCGGCATTCCAGATCTTTGATACCTGGGCTGGTGACCTCTATCCGTCGATTTTCCGGGCGGTTGTTCAGCCTCGTGTCACGAGACTCTTCGAGCGGCTGCAGCGGCGGGGTGTTCCGGGCATCTACTATATCAACAATGTGAGTCATCTGTTGGAGGATGCAGCCGCTTGCGGTTCGCAGGTCATGGGCATTGACTGGCGGTTGCCGCTGGCCCGGGTACGGGAGGTTCTGCCCCATCGGCCGGTGCAGGGCAATCTTGACCCCCTGGCTCTCTTTGCTCCTCCCGAGTACATTCGTGAGCAGGTCTTCGAGATGCTTGATGCCACGGGAGGCCGGGGCCACATAGCCAATCTGGGACACGGCCTGACGCCGACTACCCCCATCTCCGGCATTGAGGCTTTCGTTGGTGCGGTGAAGGAGTGGAGGGCCGGCCCATGAGTCGGATCTCTCCCCGCACGTTGCCCCAGGCTCTCCTGGACCGTTATCAGACCAGCGGGCCGCGCTACACGAGCTATCCGACTGCTCCGCAGTTCCAGGCGGATTTTGACCGTGACGAAGTGCTCTCTCGCTTTCGGGAGAGCAACCAGAGGGGGGCCGGGATTTCCCTATACCTCCACTTGCCATTTTGCCGTAGTCGCTGCCGGTACTGTGGGTGTTACACCTTGCTGGGTTACGAAGAAGCGGGCCGTCGGCAATACGTGGAAGCGGTGTTGAATCAGGCGGATTGGGTGCTGGAGAGTCTCGACGGGACGCGCCCCATGGAGCAGCTGGCCATGGGCGGGGGGACCCCAACCTCCCTGGCACCGGAGACCATGCGTTACCTGGTGGAGGGATTGCAGCAACGATTCAATTTCTCGCCGACCAGGGAGCAGGCCATCGAGATCGACCCACGTTGGGTCGATAATGCCTATCTCGACCTGCTACTGGAGTTGGGATTCAATCGGGTGAGTTTTGGTCTGCAGGATCTCAATTGCGACGTCCAGGAGAATATCAATCGAGTCCTGCCCTTCGCGACCATTGAGAGCCACATGCGGCATTTGCGGGACCACGGTCTTGAGGCCACCAACCTGGATCTTATCTACGGTTTGCCGGGGCAGACGCCAGCGACTTTTGCTCGGACCATCGAGCAGGTGATCTCGTTGCGTCCATCGCGCATTGCCACCTTCGGTTATGCCCATGTGCCGTGGGTCAGCCCTCACCAGAAGGAGCTGGAACCCTTCGGCCTGCCCTCCACGGAGGAGCGGATGGAGTTGTTCGGGTTGGCATACGAGATGCTCTTGGACGCGGGCTGGCGGCACGTTGGAATGGACCACTTTGCGCTCCCGGAAGACGAGTTGGTGCTGGCCCTGGAGAGTCGGACTCTGACGCGAAATTTCATGGGCTACACGACGCGTCATGGGCTGGACCTGGTGGGGCTGGGAGCTTCTGCCATCGGCTCGGTGAACGGCACCTACGTGCAAAACGAGAAGGTGGTGCCGGCGTTTGAGGCGGCTTCTGGTGTTGCGCGTTGGGTGAGAGGCTATGCCATGAGCCGGGAAGAT
>CALGBT010000836.1 GCA_937884235.1 uncultured Pseudomonadota bacterium | reverse complement strand
CAGAACTGGCGCGACCGGCGCACTGACCTGTACCGAATCGTCTTCAACGACGACGAAGGCACGAAGGTGTGATGGGCGGTGCGTAGCAATGTCCGCCGATTCTGCGAGAAGCAGCAGGTCTGACGCACTAACTTCTGCAGCCCGAACGCCTTGAGCAGCCTCCATTGTGCGCGTTCGGGATTGGGCGCGGACACACGGGTTGTTCCAAGCATACAGTAGGTAGAGGCGGTCAAGCGTGGCAAGAATGGGTGGCGTGAGTTCGCCTTCGAGGGCGGCACTGCCGGAAGTGCCACCTCCTGCGAGCTGGGCTCGCTGTCCTTCCCGCGAGGAAGCACGTTTCACGGTCCAGGGTGCAAGTACTGCGGCAATGCAGGGAACTTGTCTCTCCCCTCGCAGGGAGACGGACCCGAGGGCCACAGGGATTGGTGACCCACAGCCAGGTGCGCTTGATTCACCGCATTTGCCACAGAGCACTGAGTCACCTGACCGACCGGCCACATTGGGACCTATGAGGCAAAGCCCCGCCAGACGAGAGGAGCCCGGTTGCGGTCCCACTGACGACCTAGTTGCTTCGCCGCAAGACTACCAGCCACATGGCGGCCAAGAACAGCAACATTCCAGTACCAGCTGATGGCGGCTGGCTCCTCTCTGAGACCTTGCAGCCACAACTGCCCCCAGCCCCCCCATGGCCGACGTCGCTGAGCACGAAGTCGCGCGGCTCCGGGTCGTCGCTGGTCGGTCCAACAAAGGCCACGTCGTACCAGCCTTGCGGCTCGTCGGAATCGGCGAACCCGTCCCCGTTGACGTCGATGTAGGCGAAAATGGCTCTCACTGCTCGGCCGTGCTCCACAATTATCGAGTATTCTTGGGACCCCTGGTCCGGTAGCCAGTCATAGAATGCCTGAGACTCATCCCTTCGGAGCAGTTGGTGAGGCAGATTATGGACATTGAGCTCGTTGAAATCGGCCACCACCCGCAACTCACTGGAGGCGGGCCCGTCATAGTAGATCGTCCCACGCACCGCGGACCAGATATCGCAGGCGTCGCCGAAACCGTCTCCGTCAGCGTCGCCCTGGTCCTTGTTGCTCAACTGCAAGCAGTTATCGCACAGGTCACCGACGCCGTCGCCTTCACCGTCCTCCTGCCCGGGGTTGGGGACGATGAGACAGTTATCGTCGACGTCGTCGATGCCGTCGCCGTCATCGTCGAGATCGCAGGCGTCGAACAGGCCGTCCTGGTCTGAGTCGACCGGGACAGGGCTGTAAGCAAAGGGGCAGGAGTCCTGCCCGTCAGGAATCCCGTCGCAGTCGGAGTCATCGTCACACGCCTCGCCATCGGCCACTCGAGAGTAGTAGACCTCCGCCCCGGTGCTGGGCACAGCCAGATCATAGGACTCATCGACATGGTAGATCCATAGACGTGAGCGCCATTTGAGAATGGTGCCGGAGAGGAGGCCGTCGACCATGGCCATCTCCCACTCGTCCCCAGCTGCGCTCGACCAGAGTTGCGGCAGTGGGCAGAAGGGCGCTTTGGGTGAGCAGACGGGGTACCCGAAGGCCCACATCCGTCCACCGGTGGAGATAGTTTTATAGAGCGCGCGAGGACTCCAGGGGGCATGGTCCACGACCCGGGTCCAGTCGATGCCATCGCTGGTCACCCAGACATCGTTGAAGTAGTTGCTCAGGCCTTCATAGTAGGGGTAAGGCTCCAGGCAGTCGTCGCATGGTTGACTCGTGTAGCCTCCCATCAGCCAGACCTTGCCATCGTGGGAGACGAGTTGCGGATAGACCCGGGTCGTCCATTGCGGAGACTTCGTTGCCAGCGTCCAATCTGCGCCGTTGGTTGAGATCCAGACCTCGCCGCGGACCGAGTCGACGTTCCAGATTTGGCCATTGTGGGAGAAGAGCGCTGATGCCTGTTCCCAGGGAGCTTGGGCCGTCACCATTTCCCAGGTGACTCCATCGTCACTGACCCAAACGTCCCGGTGCTCGCCCTCGACGGTGGGGATGGTCGCCGGGCAGTCGTAGGGCTCTCCCGCCAAATCGGAGCAATCAGTGGTGGCCTCGAGGTATTCGGAGAAGTCGGGTCGGAGAATCCGAAAGTGCCCACCTAACATCCATAGACGTCCCTCGTGTGCAAGAATGGGGGCCACCGATCTGGGTTCCCAGGGCGGCTCGGGCAGCGCCAGATCGGTGAAGTTGAACCCGTCTGCGGAGACTTGCGCCGCGTACTTGGAGCAGGCGAAGAACCTGTGGGTGATCAACCGTCCATCGCGATAGATGGGAGCGCCATCTTCGTCTTTCTCGTACTCGTAGGCTGCGTAGCAGTTCATGCCCGGGACATTATTCTCTTCGTCATAGCGCGCCACGGTCATGACGCGGAGGCTGTATATATGGTCGTGGAACGCGATGTTGGGCATGGTATCGTTGGGAGAAACTGCGGACCACTCCCACTGGGTGCCGAATGGCCCCTTGGGACCCTCAACCGGTCCCGGGACAACGGGGTCGGGGGGCGGCGAGTCTGGGTCGGTTTCGGGGTCGGTGGGGGAGACCCCGGCGGCAGCTTCCTCACCGTCGGAGAATCCGTCTCCATCTGAGTCGGCCTCGTCCGGGTTGGTGCCGTAGGCACACTCCGCAGAGTCATCGAGACCATCCCCGTCGGTGTCGAACTGGGCATCGAGCGGGAAGTCAGGGTCCATGCCGTTGGCTTGCTCCCACTCGTCATAGGCTCCGTCGCCGTCGGTGTCGACCATCACCTGGACGGTAAAGGAAACGGAGGGGCCTCCCGCCAGGCCCACCACAATCTGCCGGTCCCCCGGTTCGGGGAATGGGCCGGGGTAGAAGGCCGCGTGGCCGAGGCTATTGGTGACGACTGGGGGGCCACTCTCCATCCACACCACAGCCCCGCCGATGGGTTTGCCCGAAAGCGTCATCGCCCGCACGACCAGGGGATGGCCCGAGACCATCCCCTGGGCCAGCTTGAGGCCGTCGCCCGCAAGCTTCTCGAGTTGGAGGCTGCTCCCCCCTCCATTGAACTCCAGGTTCACCCAAGTCTGCATCAGGGGGAACCCCTTGCGTAGCTGGTCCATGGTGACGAAGCCCACCTTCTGGGTGTATGGCCGGCAGGAAGTCCTGGGAAACCTCATTGCGGTGATCGTTTCGGCTGTATCCTCGTTGTCCGGGAGCACCAGGTAGCGCGTCAGAGTTGACGGTATCGCACACCCGTGGCGATGTATGAGGTGACTGTCTGGTGATGTATCCAGACGGCCTCAAAGATGGGCCAGAGTTGATTGACCTTCTCCCACTGCACCTTTGATTCCTTGAGTTCCTTGGTCAGTTTGGCGTGCTCTTCCTGGAGCACCTTGATGGTCGTCTTGATGTCGTTTTGCGCCTTCACGTGGTTCGAGATGTAGGTGGCGTTCTTCTTCGAGTTCTCGAGGGTATCCTTGGCACCGGTGACCACGGTAAGCGGGTTCTTGGAAACGGTGCCCACCGCGTCAAGATAGGTCTGTATCGCGGCCAGAAGCACGGTCATAGAGCCCTTGTACTGCTGCTTCTTGAGAGCCTTCTCCGATTCCACCAGGCTTGCTGCCAGCTGTTTGAGCTGCTCTTCCTGCTTGGGTACCATCGCCTCGTAGTAGGCTGGAGTAAGCTCGTCGGGGATGGGCTTGAGCGCCACGGGCACATACGTCGGATTGGTCTGTCTCTCCTGAACGATTGAGGTGGCGACATAGGCGGCGTTAGTGAGGTTTGCCTTGAGTAGCTTGAGGTTCTGCTGGAACTTGTCAAAGTCATCGGCCTGAAACCCGGCATAGGTGTCGTCGATGTTCTTGTTAAGGGCGGTAATGACCCCGTCAGCTCCATCCATGGCGTGCGCTGTCCAGGGGACCCAGAGTGCGAAGAGAAAGGTGGCTATCATTAGAAGGGGAGCCGGACCCGAGGGGCCGAACTCAAACAGCCTTGGTGAGGGGGAGCAGTTCAATGCACTCATTAGATGGATACCTCCTTGCGCCTGGCGAAAACCCGCATCGGGGCCAGAGAACCAGAATCATACCCGGGAATTCGGCGCCGGCAAACGGGATAAACTCATCGCCCTACCCGTTGTCCAGGAGGCACTGCTTCAGGGGCGCCTCACCGTCGGTCTGGGTAACGCACAAGTGCCAGACTGCGTCGCGATAGCCGACGCTCTCCGGTTGGCTCTGTTCTACGTTGGCCTTCTTGAACCAGGGTTTGTAGCCAGCAGTGGGGAACT
>CALGBT010000835.1 GCA_937884235.1 uncultured Pseudomonadota bacterium | reverse complement strand
CGACGGCATTGCCAATGCCCAGGATTGCGCGCCGCTCAACCCCGCCATCTATCCCGGCGCCCCGGAAGTGTGCGATGGCGCCGACAACGACTGCGACCTCGCCGAGGACGAAGGCTTTCCCGACGGCGATCTGGATGGCATCAAAGACTGCGTCGATCTCGACGACGACAACGATGGCGACCCCGACGAATCCGATTGCGCCCCGCTCAAGCCGGCCATCTTTATCGGGGCCAAGGAGCTTTGCGACGGCCTCGACAACGACTGCAATGATCTCGTCGATGATGGTCTCGGCTCACTGAGCTGCGGCAAAGGTGCCTGCTCCCACAAGATTGCCGCCTGCGCTGACGGCAAGACCCAATTCTGCGACCCCTACGAAGGTGCCGCGCTGGAGCTTTGCGACGGCATTGACAACGACTGTGACGGCCTCACCGACGAGGACCTCGGCACCACCACCTGTGGGCTGGGGGCCTGCACTCATACCGTCGCCAACTGTGTCGCCGGACAGCCCCAGGAGTGCGACTCGCTGGCCGGCGCCGTAGCCGAATTCTGCGACGGCATCGACAACGACTGCGACGGCAAAACGGACGAAGAAATGCCTGCCCTCGCTTGTGGCAAAGGAATCTGCTTCCACACTGTGCAATCCTGCGTTGGTGGTGTCATCATGGACTGTAATCCCTTCGCTGGAGCGCAGGCGGAATCTTGCGACGGCCTGGATAATGACTGTGACGGGGACAAGGACGAGGGCCTCGGCACAGCCGTCTGTGGCGTCGGCGAGTGCCAGCATGACATGGACTACTGCGTCGACGGGAAAATTGCCGTCTGCAATCCTTTCCTGGGGGCAGCTATCGAAATTTGCGACGCCCAGGACAACGATTGCAATGGTCTGGTGGACGAGAATCTGCTGCCCATTACTTGTGGCAAAGGAATCTGCACGCACACCGTGGCCGCGTGCGTTGAGGGCACCCCCCAGGAGTGCGACCCGCTGGCCGGAGCCTTGCCGGAGCAGTGCGACGGGTTCGACAACGACTGCGACGGCCTCGTCGACGAAGGACTCGGTTTCGACACTTGTGGGCTCGGGGTATGCGCCCATACGATGGCGAAATGTACTGACGGTCAGAACGTCGAATGCGACCCTCTGGAAGGGGCTACCGAAGAGATTTGTGACGATGAGGACAACGACTGTGATGGCGAGACGGATCCGGAAGATGCCATCGATTGCACCACCTATTACAAGGATGTAGATACCGACGGCTACGGCATCACTGACGACACCAAATGCCTTTGCACCGCCACCACGCCATACGTCGCAGAAATCGGCGGCGACTGTGTGGACGACAATGACGGGATCAATCCGGACAAGACCGATAGCTGCGAGACTGCGGCCGATGAGGACTGCTCAGGGGCCGCCAATGAAGGTTGCGTCTACGCCAGCTGCAAAGCCCTGCTGGAGGTCCTTCCCGCCACTGTCTCAGGTGCCTACACCATCGACCCCGACGGCGACGGCGGCGACGATCCCTTCTCCGTCTACTGTGACATGGATACCGATGACGGCGGCTGGACCCTGGTCATGAAACAGGGCTCCAAGATGGGCTACAACTCGCCGCTCGCAGTGCAGACCTGGAGCGGCTGGTCCTCGGCCAAGGTGACCATGAATCCCACCGATGCCACCATGGACGATGCCAACATGGTGAATCTCGCCTACTCGACGCTCACCGCAGAGAAGATTCGCCTGACCGCATCCACCGACTGGACCGACCTCACCAAGGGGGCCTGGAGTCGCACTATCAACAAGACCCCGTTCACCGCGTTCAGCAACGCCAGTGCCAACCAGACGGGCAACGAAGGCAACACCGACACCACGCCCTGGGCGGCAGCGTCGTTCACCGACCATACCTGGACCAAGACCACCGCTACCAACTACGACCTCTGCTGGCGCGCTGGCCCCTGGTTCAATCGCACCAGCTTCGAATACACCAGCGGAGGCATCAAGTGGGGCTGGTTCTTCAACAATGAGTGCGGGCAAAGTACAACTGATACTGCTGAAGGTCTCGGCTGCTGCGGCAATTCAAGCTGGTATCGCGAAAGCGCCTGGGCCCTCTATCTCTGGGCGAAATAGGAATCTGGCGCAACGGACTTCAATCTGCTACTTGATGGATTCTGCCAGGGGCTCCAGCGCCACGTCCGTGCCAAAATCAGTTGGCTCCTCCGACATGACGAAGACAACCTCACCACCCTGTTGCAGCTGTTCAATGGTGAACCAGGGAACCGTTACGGCGATTCCGTCCCATGTAACAGACTCAATGTAGGGCCGTGTCTCCGATGCGTTTTCTACGACCATATGCAAAGTCTTGCCCAGCGTACTGACCCACGCTTCCTTCACTCTGGGCGCACCCAGCAGATAGCGACCGGTGCATGGAATCGGGTAGAAGCCCAGGGTGGCAAAGACGTACCAGGCAGCCAGCGTACCGGCATCATCATTGCCGGCCAGGCCCTCGGGGTCGACGTAGTACTCTTTGTCCATGAGCCACCAGGACCACTTCGCAGAGGAGGACGGCGAACCAACGGCGGAGTACATGAACGGGGCGTGGATGTCCGGCTCATTGCCCTGAAAATGGTGTTTGGGGGGAGTCAGCGGATTATCCCACGCAGCCGTCTCATCAAAATACTCGTTGAGCCGCGCCAGGAATGTCTCCAAGCCCCCCAAAGCCGCCACCAACCCCCCGGGGTCGTGGGGCATCAGCCAGAGATACTGCCAGGCATTGCCCTCGGTGTAGTAGCTCTCCCAGAACGTCGGGTCCAGCTTCGGGTGCCACTCTCCCAGGCTATCCTTGGCCATGAAAAAGCCCTTCTCCGCGTTGTACAAGTTGTATGGATAGAGCGAACGGGCATAAAGCTCTTTCGCCACCTCCGGGTGACCCAGACTCTCGGCAACCCGAGCAACGCAATAGTCGGCCCAGGCAATCTCCATGGTCTTGGATACCGAACCATCCTCCAGGTCATAGGGGTGATACCCATATTCCAGATAGGTATGCATGCCGTCCTCGGCGCTGCATTCCAGAACATCTGCTCCATCTACCGGGATCGCGTGTGATTGCAGCAACTCCGTGTACATCAGATCCTTGTCACCCACTTCAATGCCATGGAGCCAACCGTCAGCAACAATGATGCTGGCCGGCCGCCCAATCATCGACCCGCTATCACCATTGGCCAGCACCCAAATGGGTAAACAGCCTTCAAAAGAACCCATGTCCAGCAAACTACGGAGCATGTCGGAACTGCGCTCCGGGAAAAGGAGAAAGAGCAACGGATGGGGCGTCCGGTAAGTATCCCACATTGAAAAGTCAGTGTAGTATGTGAACTTGGAAGTCTGGTGCACCGCATCGTCGAAGGCCAGGTATCTTCCGTCCGCATCGGACCAGATGGATGGCATCAGCATGGAGTGATAGAGAGAGGTGTAGTACTGGATCACCACGGCCTCGGGTGTATCTTCAGAGAACTCGACGCGGGCCCTGTTGAAAGCGGCTACCCAGGCTCCCTCAGCCAACTTCCGGACCTCGTCAAAGCTCTTCTCGCCAACCTCATCGTCCACCGCCTTGCGTGCATTCGCCAGGTCAACGAAGGAGATCCCCACAAGCAACTCGATGGGTGCGTCCGGCGTAGCATCAAAACGAAACCACCCGCCCGTCTCCGGGCCACTCGCGGTGACGGCATCGTCAACGAGCAAATCATCCTGCCAGACACCGCCCGCACTGGGCAAAGCCCGGAATCGGGCGTGGAAATAGAGCGGATAACCACCGAATCGCCCAGAGAGCGAACAGCCGGTGTGCAGGTACCCCTCAATCACCCCAGCTTCAACGTCAATGGAGATGTCGGTGTCGTCAACGTCACAACTCGCAATGACATGCGACGGGTCCACGAGAATCACCGCATCATCGGTCTCAGGAAAGGTGTAGCGATGCACTGCGACGCGGGTAGTCGCGGTCAACTCAGCCAGGATCCCAGTGGACGCAAAAGCGATGCGATAATACCCGGGGTGGTTCTCCTCCAAGGCGTGGTCGAGGGGTAACATGTAGCCCACTTCAGTGACCTTGGAGTCGTCCATGCCCAGGGAGGGCTGCACCAGCAAACTGCCGTAGTCCGGTGCGCCGGTACCGTGGATGTGAATCTGCGAAAAACCGGCCACGTGGGTGTCGTCATACCAATAGCCCTCGCAGTGAGTGAAACCCGGCTCCCCCCACGGGTCGTGCTT
>CALGBT010000834.1 GCA_937884235.1 uncultured Pseudomonadota bacterium | reverse complement strand
CTGTTTCCTCTGCTCAACACTCAGACTACGGTTGCGCCACTTGAGTAAGGCATCCCGCACCTTCTGGTCAACATTGTCGTCCCCGAAGCTCGGTAGCTCCGCTCGTACGATGGCCTGTGTTCCGTCCACACCCAGGGACCTGATATGGCCATCCTCACAGAGTTCATATCCGTCTCGATAGCGACACAAGAACCCATCTGCCTTCTTCCTGAATTCGGTTTGCCCCGCTGCCGTGTCGTAGCTTACGTAGTCTTCGTAGTTGTAACCGGTCTCGCCAGTGAAGTAGTCGGTTTCGCCGGGCAGCGAAACGTGATCATAGAGAAACTCGATGGTGTCGAATACATTATCCTCGCTGATCTTGTCGGTGGGCCAATCCTCAAGTGGAAGCGGGTCGAAATCCAACGTCAATCTCGCTTCGTGTACGAAACTGTCGGGGATTTGACGACCCGTAATTCCCGCCTTCTCCTTGAAGTAGTCTTTCCCCCGGAAGTACAGATAGAGGTGAACGAGTTTCTTGTGCAACTCGATGAGCGACATTTTCTTCGGGGTCTTTCTCGAACTGTAGTACTTTCGAGTCATTACGCTCCCCTTCCAACCATCGTTCCTAAGGTGGTCTCGGGCATTTCTGCTGCACGGATGGTACTATTCACCCATCAGATCCGCAATCTCTTCCTTAGCCGCCACGGGCGGGCGCAAGAACAGCTACCCGTCCCGGTTTATCCTCTCCAGAAAGCGCTCATTATCCTTTTTCGGGTCCCATCGTCCCGGCGAGGACCCTGTTAGACCAACGCACGAGGAGAGACCGTTTTTCGGGGACTCCGTTGCTTGGTGAGCTTGGTGGAGTGCGAAGGCCCCCAGGTCTCGCTCTGGGGTCATCCGTCGTCCCGGCAAAGCCCTGAGCCCAGCTCAACCCCTTCGAAGCCTTCACGCTCGCTCTGTGAGACCAGGGAATGACTTTCGCGGTGGAGGGCGTTCTGGTATCCTCGCCGTTGGAACCAATGGCAAAGGAGAGGACGGCAATGGCGGATGACCCAAAGACTACCTGGGATGCCGTCTGCCCTTTGGGCCGGACAGCACCCAAAGAAGGCCCTTGACCGCTCGTGCCAGGAGACCGCACAATGCTGCGGAAAGGTCAATGGCTCATAGTACGCTCTGGAGGAGGAACCGATGTGGGAGGTTTCGTTATCGATTCTGCTTTTCCTGGCAGCCTCTACCATCCAGGAGGATCCTCCTCAGGGTAAGGCCGTGCTCGCGGTGCTTGACTTCGAGGACAAGACCAGCCGGGTCGATCAGGCGGTGTTGGAGGGGACGGTAGACTATGTTCGGACCGCTCTTGCTGCCTCGAGCAAGTTCCTGGTGGTGGACAAGACCCGCATGGCGGACAAGAGGCAGGCAACGATGAATGCGCTGAAGGAGGAGAGCCACTCCCCGCAGTACGAAGACAAGTACAGGATCGAACTGGGCAAGGCCCTGTTCGCCGACCAGCTTTTGATGTGCCAGGTGGTTCTCCTCGGAGAAGGGTGCTGCTTGAATTGCAGTCTGGTCTCGCTGAGTGATCAGGCGGCGCGCGGGGGGACAGTTGAGGAGTTTCCTTGCGATGCCAACGGTCTGGCGGACGCTGCGAAGAGGACCGTAGCGGCGCTGACCGGCGGCTCGCCGAGCGAGAGTCGCCGGCTAAGCCTGGAGTCCGCCCCGGCTGCGCCCGAGGTCCGGTCGTCTGGAGCAGTGGTGACCGGCGCCGAGCGAACCAATGCAGTAGCGGACCTGACCGTGGTCATACGTTCCCCTTCTGGAGCGCGGCTGGAGTTGAAGGGTCCGCGAGGGAAACGGTTTGCCTCTGGGTCTCCGTACAAGAACAGGGCGGCCCAACCTGGGCCCTGGTGCGTCAAGGCCGTGGCGGAAGGCTACGCTCCGGTGGAACTTGTGTTCACTCTGCCGCCGGACGAGGTGGTGCTCAAGGAGATCTCCTTGGAGCAGCTGGGAGCGCTGGAGGTTTCCGGGGTACCCGAGGGTGCGGATGTGGCGGTCAAGGGCCCAGGCGGGGTCGCTGCCCAGGGAGGTCTTCCTCTTGCTGTCGGAAACCTGGTGCCAGGGACATACCGGGTCACGGTCAGTAGGACCGGGTACCGGACGGCAGAAACTGCAGCGGTGGTAGGGCCTGGAAGGACGTCGCAGGTGGCTGTGGAATTGAAGAAGGGCGACGAGGCGTCGAGCGATATGGTGTTCCTGCCCGGAGGCAAGTTCCTGCTGGGCAACGACTATGGCCCGGAGAACGAGTCCCCTGTGCACGAGGTGACGCTCGACGGGTTCTACCTCGACGAGCACGAAGTGACCAATGAGCAGTACGTACGGTGTGTCCGCTCCGGGGACTGCTCCCGGGCACAGCATATTGGCGTCAAGGGGCTCAATAGTCCCCAACAGCCTGTGGTGGGGGTGACCTGGGCGCAAGCCGCTGCCTACTGTATGTGGAGCAACGGGCGCCTGCCAACTGAGGCCGAGTGGGAACGGGCGGCACGGGGCAGCGAGGCACGCCTGTATCCGTGGGGGGAAGCAGCCCCCTCGTGTACGAGGGCCCATTTCGGAAAATGCGCGCAAGGAGAGAGGCAGGGTCCTTTGTCTGCCGGAGACCGGGAGAAAGGGTGCACCACGGATGGTGTGTGTGACCTGGGGGGAAACGCCTGGGAATGGGTTCACGACTGGTATCACCCGAGGGTGTACAGCCTGTGCATCCCCGGCTGCACCGCGCCAGAGGGGCCGCCGGGAGGGAAGGAGAAGGTGCTGCGGGGCGGGTCCTGGATGGATGCCCCGGACACTCTCAAGTCCTCGCTACGTTATCACTCGGACCCGAGCCAAGGCTACGTCAACGCGGGTTTCAGGTGCGCCAGGGATGCTCAGTAGGCACATGGTCGCGCGCTATGGAGGAGTTTTGAGAGAGGAGAAAGGCATGGACTCTGTTCGTTACCGCAGAATAGTTGTAGCGTTCCTCGGTGCTTTTGCAACCATCACGCTGGCATCATGCGTCACTGTGCAAGAGAAGACCCGCATAGTGACCACCCCCGTGCGGACATTCCCCCCCACTGCACCAGCTTTGGTCGGGGACCCGGAACACTCGCTCCAGGCTCAATTCGCTGAGGACAAGGTGGTCGTGAAGGCAGGGAAGAAGCAGCGATGCCAGCAGACCTTCAAGAAGATCGTTCATCGCACCAAAATAGTCGAGCGAACTCCAGCCAAGGGTTCCGAGAAACTATTGCATCCGGCCGTGAGCATCGTAGTAGGAGGTCTGGTCACGGGACTGGGTGCCAGCTTTCTGGCCGGTGCGCCGAGCGCTTCGGATGAACCGACCTACGATGAGGACGGCAAGGAACAAGGTTCCGCCAGGGATTCTCTATATATGCTTGGCTTTCTGGGCATAGGCCTAGGCACGGCGGCCTTTCTTGTTCCTGGGATACATAACGCAATTGCCCTCGTTGATTCAACAGAAGATCTTGGCGAACACGAGATGATGTCTACCGTCCCTACTACTTGCGGGCGACCAGCCGACAGCAGGCTTGGCGTAACTATTGTCTGGCCGGGCCAGACAATGGAGAAGCAATCCGTCTTGCTAGACCAGAACACATCCGTCCAGCCTCCATCGGAAGATATCATGGCAACATGGAAGGAGACCGAAGTTGTTGTGGTCCGGCTCGATGGCGTGGATGTCCCACCGCACCGCCTGAAGGTGGGCGATTGGCCACACTGGAAGTCCATGATGTATCGACGCAAGAGGGAGATGGCCCGGTTCCTCGCAGCGGTGAAGAAGGCCGAGAAGAAGGTCGCCCTGGAAAAGGGAGATTCGTTGTGGATCGGAACTCGGTTGGAGGGGATGGGGTCCTTACGCAGTGTAGTGGCGGATCCTCGGGAAAGCGCATCGCTGCTTGCTCTCTCGGACATGGTCGGACTGGTTCGATCCGACGACGGCGGCAC
>CALGBT010000833.1 GCA_937884235.1 uncultured Pseudomonadota bacterium | reverse complement strand
ACCGGCGGCGCCGAGAGAGCAGGGTGCCCGGTGGGGGGAGTACCCCCGACGGGACACCCGGTCCGGAGCAAGGGTGGCCGGCCTGGCTGCGCAAGGTCGGAGCGCGCTGCCCGGACTGGTTGGGTGGGGCGGGAAAGGCGGCACCAGCCTCACGGCAGGGGCTGGGATAGGTGTGGGTGGGGCGGGGTACGGCAAAGACACGGGTGGTGCGGGGAGATCGTTCGACTACGCTGCGCTCCGCTCACGATGACACTAGAATCACGGCACAGCGCAATTGCCTCGGGCGTTGCAAGGAGTCTTGACTTGGCAGCAGTTGTAGCTATACTAGTCGCATCTTGCTGTGGTATGAGACGCTGCCAATGACATTAGGCGCTTATCAATTTCGGTACTTTTACGGAGGAGACCGACATGAAGAAACTGTTTGCAATTCTGGCTGTGTTTGCCCTGGGAACCGGCGTTCTTGCCTGTGACTTCGGTGAAGAAGACGATGCGACCACGTACGAAGACGATGCCGTTGTTGACAACGATACCGGCACTCCCGACGAAGATGTGGTTAAGTCTGGCGACTGCGTACCTGGAGAGAGCGATGGGCTCTTCTTTGTGCGCATTGTGGACGACCTCAACAACCAGACTTTGACTGGGAACTGCGGAGAGGGCAATCCTGGTGCCGACATTGATGGTATTGTGTTGGTACAGCCCGACGGGTCGGAGTATTTTGCTGCCACCGTGGAAGAAGACACCGATGTTGTGGGCGGCGTTTGTACCGCCCAGAAGAACGACAAGGATGACATCAACACCGTCCTCGGTCAGCCCGATGGCTGTGCCAAAGAGATCGGTTGCGGCTGCGGCGACTACGATTTTGATAAGAATGCTGATTGCGACTGCGCCGGTGGCGACAGTAAGTGGCTCGGCTACTACAGCATGAATGGCGGCGCAATTATTGTCTCCTTCGATCAGGGAGCCGAGTTGCTCTGCGGCTCTACGGTATACGTCTACGAAATGTACAACAAGGACGACCCAGGCACTGTCGAAAGCTTCTCCGTTTCCTATGGAGACGAGAATGGCAACTGGAGAGATCAGAGTGACTGGGGCACCGGCGTCGCTGATGTCGATGTCAGCTGGGAGTGGTAGTCCTGTTTGTTTCGTAGTCCTTAGCCTTTCCCCGCACAACTAGTCTGATAGTAGTCGCTGGCCGACTTGGGTCCATCTCTCGCGTGCCCCACCACGTCCCCCCCACAACCCCAGCACCAACAGCCCCAGCAACCACCATCCGCCTGCCCCGGCTCCGGCTCCGGCTCCGGCTGTGCTACACCCCCCGTTCCCGCCTTTGGCGGGGGTCTCGGGCCCGATGTCGGCGGAGAGGATGTCATCGTACTGCGGATCCGGTAGTGGCGGTGAGCAGGTGCCGTCGAGGCAGATGAGGTCGCCGGCGCAAGGCGGCTGCTGGGCGTAGCTATAGCATCCATCATCGGCGGCGACACAGATCTCTACAACCCCCGCTTCACCGCAGCGCCGCGACCCGACGACATCGCAATCCCCACAAATCGGCGGGCAGCCGTCGGGGCCGCAGTCGAAGGGTTCACAAAGCCCGGTTGCGGGCTCGCAGGCGGTGTCGATGGGACAACTGCTGTAGGTCCGCTGCAGGCACCCCGATTTGTCCTTGCCGCAACTCCAGGTGTGGGTGCCCAGGTAGCTGCAGCCAGTTTCGGCGGCGGCGCATTGCTCGGCGCACGGGTCACAAGACGGGGCGGGCAGGCAGTCATACCAGCCCGCCCCATCCAGGCCTTCGGCCGAGAAGCCGCAGCAGCCGTCACAGGGCAGCTCGTGGGGATATCCGTCGGGACCGCAGTAGCTGAGCTTTCCGTCCTCACATCGGCCTTCGTAGGGTAGGTCCAGGCAGAGGGAGTCGAGGCCGCCGCAATCTTTGAGATCATTGCCGTCACAAAGCTCAGTGACGCTGGGCTGGAGGGGGGCGAGGATGCCTTCGGGCACGCTCATGGTGACGCAGTGGATGGCCCCGCCGGCCGGGATGATGGCGTCTGAGTTGATGGTGACCTGAGCCAGGTGGGGGGCTGCAGCTTCATAGGCGGCCAGCGCTTCCGCCTCTTCATCGTCGAAGCCGGCGAAGACGGGAATCAAGACGACGTCGTTGACGATGAGGCTATTGGTGTAGGTGAACCAGACCTCGGAGTCATTCCAGGGTAGGGGGAGGCGATGGATCTCAAGGCTCTCCCCGCCTTCGGTGACCACCGCCTGGAGGATATCTTCGTTTTGCTCCAGAATTGCGGCATTTACCGGACGCACGGCGGGGTCATATTGGCCCAGCAGCACAGTCCGGTCATCCGTCAGCTTGCTGAACATGTCGATGTGCCCGGTCCCCAGCTTCTCAGGGAGCTTGAGAATGACCATCTGGGTGCAGCCCATGTACTCCAGAAACCACTGCGTCACCTGGCTCTGCGAGTAGCCGCCGTTCTGATTATAGAGCTTCTGCGTGGCGTAGCAGGTACCCTGCGGGTCAGCCATGAAATTGCCTCCCTCCAGCGAGAGAGAGGGGCGAAAGACCTGGACCCCCCAGTGGGTTCCGACTTTGGCGGGGACGGCATCGTCGTAGGCCCGACCGTGATAATAGCGGAAGTCCACAAGGCCGATGCGATTGTCCGCGGAGACTACTGCGAGGGGACCGTAGTCACGAGTCCAGTTGGCGTTGACCTCGCCGATATCGATCCGGTCGATGGAGTTGTCCAACATACCCAGGCTCTTGAGCTGCTTGTTGAGGTCGTCGAGTTGCTCCGGCACGTGCAGTATGGCAATCCGATCGACATGCCCATGCAGGCCCTTGAGAATCTCCTTGTGGAACTTGGAGATGCTCTTGCTGGGACGCAGCATCACGGCCTGGGTCGGCTCATACTCGGCGAGGGGGCGAACGGCGACCACCGGCGGTGCGGTGATTCCAAACCACTCCGGGTGGGTGGTGCGGTAGTCATCCCACTGGTCGGCCTTGCCCGCGGACTCGTATTCCCCGGGCAGTTGCCAGGCTGGCAAGCCTGCCGTGGCCGCGGGCTCAAGGGGGGCTGCCAATGACCCCACTGAGGAGAGGGTCAGGGTGGCCAGCAAGAGGTGCATCTGGAGCAGATGGCGCATTGAACCTCCGGTGCGTTAGCGGGCTGCGACAACGGCAAACATCCTAGTTTGACCATGCATTGAGGTCAACAAGGTGATCGTTTCCAGCCTGTCCCGCCGATGCCAGAGTGGCACGAATCTGGAGGTGCCCTCGCAGGCGCGCAAGCGGTTAGCCGAGTAATGGTCGGAACCAGCAAAAAGATGTTTGCTGCGCAGGCCCCCGTTATGGTACATATTAACCGTGCTAAACTTGCGCACACTAGGCGGTTGCCGGCAGTTGAGGCGAAGCACTTTCTTTCGGGGCAGTTGTTGTGCGGTCCTGTGGCCGCGTTCGAGGAGGATTCACATGCGTTCCCAGTCAAAACTGATGAATCTGGTCGCGACTCTCTGTTTGCTCGTGGCTGTAGGCGTGCTGACCGCGAGTCTCACCGGGTGCTCTGGCAAAAATAAGCCTGGCGACGGAGATCCGGATGCCACCGTGGACCTCAAGGACGAAGGGACCCGCATGGACGAAGGTCTGGCTCCGGAGATTGACGAGGTTTCCGAGGACGAGGTCGCGCCGGTGGACGTGGATGTGGTTGTCGACCCGTGCCCCGACGATCCATGCCAGGAAGGGGACGTGAAATGCATGTACAACAACAAGGCCGAGCGGCGCTGCATTGTCGGCCCCGATGGCTGCTGGAACTGGGGCAAGACTGATGAGTGCGCCGACGGCAAAGGGTGCAAAGAAGGTCTCGGTTGCACCTGCGAATTCGGCGACTGCGAAGCCGGTGATGACTTTGATGAAGTCTGTGGCGGCAAGGCGTTGAGCGCGTGCCAGGTCTGGGCCTGTGGCGACGATGGCTGCTGCACTGTGGACGTGTTGGAACCCCATGATTGTTGTATCACCGGCAAGGACTGTCAGGATTGCCTCGACGTTGAAACTGACGAGAGCACCCCGTGCCCCGACGGCGTGCTTGATGGCACCATCCTCAACAACTGCACCATCGATGTCTGCAGCAAGAACGAATGCTCCCACGTCCCCAAGCCCTGTGACGACGGCAATGTCTGCACCATCGACAGCTGCGTACCCGAGACCGGAGATTGTCTGCACGCCCCCAACCCGGACCCGAAGTGCCTGACGAACTACTGCTGGGGCGAGAACGAAGAGGATGCCAAGGGCAAGTGCTTTGACGCTGACCTGTGCACCCTCGACCTCTGCGATATTGGTGACGAGTTTGAACCGTGGGAAGAGGCTGGAGACCCGGATTTTGATTCCTACGACTTGAACTGCAACGAAGACCATCCCGATTGGCCTGACTGCAACCCCAAACCGTCAAATGTGTACATCTGCAAGAATGAAGTGAAGAGTTGTGATGACTACGACAAGTGCACTGACGATTCGTGTGATTCGGAGACGGGTTGTCTCCACGAGTTCAAGTGGGAGGATGTGACCTGCATCTGCGACGAGCCGTCTGACTGCACAGACGATGATGACTGCACTGTGGAGGGCTGCTATGCGGACGTACAGATGTGCGTTTACCCGCAGTTGGATTGTGACGATAGCAACCCCTGCACAATCGACACGTGTGTCCAGGGAAAGGGTTGCGAGCACGTGCCTGACCCGCAGTTCACCAAGGAAGAGTGCGACGAGATTTGCCTGACGGATGACCCGGGTGAGTGTGACGACGACGACCCCTGCACCGATGACTTCTGCGATTTCCCGCCCGGGGCGGAGTACGGAATCTGCAAGCACGTCACTTTAGATTGCGACATCGGTGCCTGCTGCGAGGATGGTGGTTCGTGCAACTCCGGTACCGGCAAGTGTGAATGCGTTCCCGTGGTTTGCGACGATGAAATCCCCTGCACCGAAGATTTCTGCGATGACGACCTGGGATGTATCCATCAGGCCTTCCTGTGCAAGCAGCCGGAAGACCCGGCTTGCTACGAAGGGACCTGCTTCACCGAGGATTTCATCACTCCCGAGTGTAACTTTGAGCCCATCCCCCCACCGCAGCAGAAGACCTGCAAGACCGCGGTTTGCAAGGATGGTCTCTTCACCTACTTCGAGGACCCCTGCACTGACTATGCCACCGTCCAGGACCAACAGGTGCCAGACCTCTGCACTGCTGATTCCTGCAACAAGGAGACGGGCGGGTGTGTGCACAAACCAAAGGATTGTGTCAAGGGTGACCTCTGTGTGGAATCTGCAGAGTGTAATCCCCAAAACGGGCAGTGCGAAGTGGTTAAGAAGGACTGCAACGACGGCAATCCGTGCACCATCGACTCCTGTCACCCGCTAACAGGCGGGTGTGTGCACCTCAACAAGCCCGTCAAGGGGGACAAGTGCCATATTGGCAAGTGTGATCCGGTGACTGGTGGAGCGATCCTGGAACCCCTTAGTTGTGCGGATGGCAACAACTGTACCCTGGACCTGTGCGACCTTGCTTTCGGGTGTTCGAACCCGCCCAATCCCGACCCGCCACCGGGTTGCATCAAGGGGTGTATCGACCCGGCGACGGCCTTGACCGTGGACTCCCTTTGCGAGGACGGCAATCTTTGCACCACCAACATCTGTAACTGCCAGGAATTTAAGGCTGACGGCGTTCACTGCCTGAAGGCGGCCTGCGCCCTGGCACCCGTGATCTGCGAAGAAGACGACGACCTCTGCCATTATCCCAGCTGCAACCCCCTCACCGGTGAATGCGAGCAACTTCCCAAGGACTGCAATGACGACAACATCTGTACCGTCGATTCATGCATCCCCAAGACTGGGCAGTGCTTGCACCCGCCGCTGGCAGCTGATGACAATAATCAGTGCACCACGGATAGCTGTGACCCGGTGGTTGGCCAGCTCCATACGCCCATCGATGTTGAGGCGGAATGCAACGATTTTGACCCGTGCACCGTGGACACCTGTGACCCGGGTCTGGGGTGTCAGAACATCCCCAAGGACTGCAAAGACCCTGACCCCTGCACAGTGGACTTTTGTAATAACGAAGGGCTTTGCGTCAATCAGCCAGTTTTCTGCCCCGACGATGGTAACCCCTGCACCACCAACACCTGCGACCAGTTCACCGGCCAGTGCGCCCTCAAACCGGTGAATTGCGACGACGGCAAGCCCTGCACCGATGACCTCTGTAACGAGGCCGGCGAGTGCGTGAACAAGGTGAAGGATTGTGACGACGGGGTGGCTTGCACCGACGATATCTGTGACCTTGCCACCGGCAACTGCCAGCACATTTCGCCGGTACTCGACGACAATGATGCTTGCACGCAGGATTACTGCGACCCGGTAAGTGGCGTGGTGCATGTGCCCACTGACTGCGGTGATGCCAACCCTTGCACCACGGACCTCTGCAATCCCTTTACCGGTAATTGCAGCAACGTCCCCAAGGCCTGCAAAGACCAGTTTGTGGATGAAGAGACCGGAGTCAATCTGGATGACAACCCCTGTACCCAGAACCTCTGCAATGTCTCCAATGGCAGTTGCTACAACCCGCCCCTGAATTGCAGCGATGGCTCCGAATGCACCTTTGATGCCTGTGACCCCTTCACCGGGGCCTGCATGCACGAGAAGAAGAAGGTGGATGACGGCAATGTCTGCACCCAGGATACCTGCAACGTGCTCACCGGCGTCATCAGCCATACTCCGCTGACCTGCGACGATTTCAATGATTGCACCGAAGACTCCTGTGACCCCCTGGCCGGCGGCTGCGTTAATACCAACATCTGCGGTTGCTGCCCGGATGGCGTGAATCAGCTTGACGATACCATGTGCCTGGACTTGATTCCGGGAACCGGCTCGCCCAACAAGTGTACCCTCGATTCCTGCTTCCTCGAAGAGAACCCCGAGCCCGGGGACGAACAGTGCCAGTGCCTCAACAAGCCCACCGACTGTCCGCCAGATGGCGAGCTCTGCACCCTCGACCTCTGTGACCCGGTCACCGGGAAGTGCTACTATGCACCACTCTCCTGCGACGATGGTGACCTCTGTACCATCGATAATTGTACCGCTCTAGAGTGCGAAAGTGACGATGATTGCGAGTCGGGCGACTGCTCCAGTGGCGTTTGCTACAACCACACGCCCAAGACCTGCGACGATGTCAACCCCTGCACCACTGATGCCTGCGACCCCAACACCGGCAACTGCGCGTATACACCGGTGGACGTCAACGACGGCAACTTCTGTACCGAGGATGTTTGTGACCAGGCGACGGGCGATATCTCCCACATCCCCCTGGAATGCAACGACGGTGACCTCTGCACCCTGGACTTCTGCGACCCCAATGTCGGCTGCAAGCACACGGTCAAGGACTGCGACAGCGGGAACCTCTGCAAGATTGACTCCTGCAGCACGGAAACTGGCGCCTGCATGAGTGCCAGCAAGAACTGTAGCGACGGTGACTGCTGCACCGCAGATTCCTGTAACCCCGGTACCGGGCAGTGCCTTAATGAAGCCAAGCCGTGCGACGAAGGCAATGCCTGCACTGAAGCTTCCTGCACACAGGAGACCTGCACCTGTCAGTACGTCTTCGCTTGCAATGATGGCAGTCTCTGCACCACCGATTCCTGCAATCCCATTACCGGATGCAGCAACGTGGCCAAGAACTGTGATGACGATAACAACTGCACCGACGACATCTGCAACGAGCAGGATGGCAGCTGCGTGCATCAGAAGATCAACCCCTCCGACAACAACCCCTGCACCCTCGACTTCTGCAACCCGGATGGAGGCGTTTACTACAAGAATAAGTGCGACGATGGTAATGATTGCACCAACGATATCTGTAATCCGGAGAGTTTGCTCTGCTCCTATACCGCAGCGTGCGACGACGACAACAAGTGCACCATCGATAATTGTGACTTTGCCAATGGCGATTGCTCCTACGAGCAGGTCGATTGCTCCACCGCCGACCCCTGCATCGAGGATTCCTGTGACCCGACGAAGGGCTGCATCAGCACCCCCAAGAATTGCACCGACTAT